>JAFEGT010000047.1 GCA_018239765.1 Verrucomicrobiota bacterium | reverse complement strand
CAGGCCTTCGCTGCCTATAGACTGGCCCAAGTGCCCGACCCTAAAAGCCGCTTTACGCTCTTTGACATACTAGCAAACCTTACCCTGCAGATGGCCATACGAGAAGGCCCAACGGATGATATGGTACACACCATGGCCCAAAAGCTTCTTTATGTATCACCTGATAAAGCAAAGCACTACGTAAAACGTTGGCTTGGCCAAGACGGCTCTATAAGCGACCTTCGCGCCATTGTAGAAAAAAAGGGCCAGTGGCGAAAAGCTGTAGCCAACATTAAGGAAAACACGCTTGCACGGCTTGACATTGCAGCTGCACTTGTTTTACCTAAAATTGAGCTCTACACCCATACCATGCAGTTTTCAGTAGCAAGCCTTGAACAGGCCTTTGGCACTATTTTAGGCCTTACTGCAACGCCCTATAACCGTGCCGGCATGGATGAAAGGTTAGCCAATAACTTTTTAGCAACAGACGCCTACGAAACAACAAAACAGAAGCTGGCAACCAGCAAAACACAAATCTACACACTTCTTGACGACGACACTGTACGGCAGATAGCAGCATCTGAAGGCGTTTTTGCCCTTATGGACCCAAGTGCCTGGCTTGTAGACTACCCAAATAAAAAGGTGGCAGAGCTTATTTTGTCAGGTGCTCGCCAAGCAATAGAATATGTACTCTTTTGGGATGTAGCAGATGGCGCCTGGCGCGCCCTTGGAAGGCGCGGTTTTATTGAGGTGTATGACAAAAAGAAGCACACCAAAGATAAAACCTTTATTCACTTTGACCAAGCAAGAAGCCGCGGTATAGACATGCCGCTACCTGATGACTGTAGCGCTGTAGTACTTGTAGGCCACGACTGCACGCTGACTGACCTTAAACAGGCATCAGAGCGCCTTCGCCAGCTAAAAACCGGCAAGCAGTCGGTGATACTCTGGTCTACAGAGAGTAACATACTAGAGCGCGTAGAGCACAACGAACTAAAACAGCTTGTCGATGAACTTCCCATCATGGCAAAAAGGCAGATGTTTGAACGCGTGCGCACAAGGCTTTTAGAGCGAGATGAAGCGGGGCTTATTGCCCACTATAAAGAGCTGCTGCTTCAAGAAGTAGACCACAAAAGCTTTAAAAAACATGCAAGCCTCGATGCAAGCCCTACTGTGAGACAAGAGCTTGACGCATACCACGCCATGCTGCTAACCACATATCCTTTTTTAACAGCTGACGACGTGGCAGCACTAGATGGCATAAAAGCGCGCTGCCTTGAGGCGCTTAAAAATGCCCAAGACAATGTCTACAAGCCATCATTAGATATGCGCGCTGAAATAATACTCACTGAAGAGGCCTACAACCGGGAGCGCTCTTATGATGTGGACATAAAGGCAGAGGCCCAGTCGCAACAAAAGGTCACCACGCAGGTGCAGACACTAGAGGCCAATCTCACAACGCAAAAGCAGGTACCTTTTAACGCAAAAGAGCTTCTTACAGCCCTAAACGTATCGGGCTTTTTTGGCACAAATAAACTAGGCGGCATGACGCTCGCTCTCATAAACTATCGCTTTAGGCGTCTAGAGGCACCAAATACGCTCTGGATCTCTACAAAAACCGCCCCCTACTCTGAAGATGAGCTACAAAACAGCCCGCTAAAGCGCGACCTCTGGAAGCGCATCGACCAATGTGCCTATATACTCATAGCTTCAAATGGCGCGCTATTTGTATCGGCCCACGAAGCTGACTGCATTGTGAAAGAGCTTCACCAATCAACCTACCCCAACATACAGCTCATCCGCCTTGACGGCACAGATTTTTGCACCGGCACTGCAACCCAAAACATACCCCTTCTACAAATCGCAAGCATCTTTAACGGCAGCTTAGGCCCGCTTACAGCTAGCACCTTCGGTCAGCCCTCCCCTTCAGCTTCCCGCCTAAGCTTCCTCAAAGATCGCCTAGCGCACCTTGTCGAAAGCGACCCCCTCCACTACAGCAACAACCCCCTTGTCCACCTCCTAGAGGCAAATAAATAATTAAACCTCTTTCGAAACTACAATCCCGTGCCTCTGCCTGTGCCCGTGCCTCTGCCCGATTCATTTTTTCGTTGCGAGGAACAGGAAAAGACATAGACATCCAAATGAGTTGCAGGCTTTGAGCAGGGTGCGCGCTCTTTGCCACAATCGGTTGCCTCATCTCTATACAGAAGTTCTAATACCGGCGTTAAAAGAAGTCTGTCATACTGCTGTTTTGTAAGATGTAGCGCTCGCTCAGCAGGAAACTGATACATCTGAATCCATGGCAGTCCGAGATCAGACTGGTCCTCAGAAAGGCAGTACTGTTTGTATCCTGAAGGAAGCTCGGAGCGATTGACTATCACAATATGGTCACCCTCTTCAACTGGATGCAGGCTTGAAAGCGCATTAAAGCCGCCATCTTTTTTAGAAAGGCGCACATGAGACTGTAGATGCAAAGTCGCATCGACTCCAAGCTCGTGATGGCACTCTTGGCTGTCTGCGGTTTTGTATGTTACCTTCTGCACATTCTCACGCTCTTCAAGTTGCACTATAACTTCAGCCTCCCTCGTCTTGGTTATCACTTTCTTAAAGTGCATTCCATTGGGGTATGAGATGGAACCATCTGCTTCAAGACGTGGTCTTGAAACCGGCAGCTCTTTAGCGTGAGCATCCACCGCCTTAGCATCTTCATCTTGTACAAGGCCTCGCAGTACAGAACTAATTCTCTGCCCTTTTGAAGAACCTGCCGTTACATCCCCTCGTAAATCCTCGGGGGAGAGCACTGCGTGAAAAGGCAGCAACTGAGCACCAGGATCTTCTGGCGGCCTTCCATCTTCTTGATACTCTATTGGTTCTATAGAAAAAGTGCCAAATTGATCTCCGGGCAGTAGCGCCAGTAAAAAGCGGTCGCCCCCTACCGGATCGTGAAATATGGTACCAGAGACAGTTCCCTTAGCCATATCCCAGTCAACAAGTGTAAGGTCATGAATAAGCGAGCATCTAGGCAGCTCAGGGTGCTTAGCTAAATAGGCATACTGCTTAGGAAAGGAATCCTTATGGAAGGTGTGCGCATCATGGCTTACAATGAGGTTAATTTCGCGAGAGACAGCAAATAGGGGCCCAATATGCAGCGTTTTTTCGGCAATCGCCTGTATGCGCTTTGCATAGTCGTTTAATTGTCCCTGGCCAGAGCTTTTATCCCCGCTTTCATCTACAGGCTCGTCGATGAGAACAGGATTAGGGCAAATAGAGGCGATGGCCGAAAACTCAGTCGTTCGTGGATTTTCATACACATCTGCAACAAGCGTAATAGCCTTACTATTTACCGCAGCAACCAGCCGATTTGTCTCTTGCCATTTGCCTTCAGTCATATACATGTAGGTACGGGTATTGCCAAATCGCACGACATACAGCTCGGGGTTGTCAACACGTCCTGGCAATTTTGAAAAGTGTGTTCCTATATTCAGCATCTAAACTAGATCCTTGCTACTGTTTTTTTGCAACAAATGTAAATTCGCTCTCATCGCTTTTTGCGGCCTCTTCTGAATGGCCCTTAAAGCACTCTATTGCTGAAAATCCGGACCGCTTTAAAAGCTCAGCAAATTGAGGCTGCGAATACCAACGGAGCGTCAGCCGCTCAAACTCTGTTCCTATAACCTTGCCATTTGAAAGTATGTCGTAGCGATATTCAGCGCACTCTAGCTGCTGCTTCAGGTCAAAAAAGGGCTTTTCCCACACACGTACTACATTGCCATTTGGAAGCTGTCCTTCCCTTCGAAGGCGCCATTCATCCTGCTTTGGGGCAGCAACATGAATGTCATGTTCTGTGGGGATAAAGAGCGAAACCATTAAATGACCACCAGGCGCAAGGTGTGAAAAAAATCGGCGTACTGCCTCCTGAGATTCTTTTGGATCACTCACCAACATAAACGATCCATACGGAATGTAAATAGTGCCATATTTTTGGGGAAGATCAAGATTTTGCATCGCCTGCTCATGCAACGTAACAGAAAGACCTCGCTTTTCTGCCCTCTTGCGACAGTTTTCGATCATATATGGCGAAAGATCCACCCCTTCAACCTGCAATCCCTCTGCAACGTAAGGAATCAAAAGCCTTCCGTCACCGCAGCCCACCTCTAAGGCTGGCTGGCTGCTTTTTTGTATGTATTTGCGATAGAGCGCTGCATCTTCATATTCCTGATTTTCAGGAAACCACACTCCGTAACACTCTGAACTTAACTTACCGTAACTTTCCATCGTTTTGCCTGTCTCTTTAAGCTGCTTTAAAAGCAGCGGGTTTATCTGTACTCGGTCGTTATCCCAACCAGTTGAAAAGGCCCTTCTTGCAATCTGAGCTATCCTCCCATCGTTTGGCACCAAAAATGTGCGCTGAACAAATGGCGCTAAATAGCTACCTGCTGCGGATCTTATGCTCGATATCATCTACAATTCCTATAATCTCTAAAATGTTTTTCTTAAGCTGCCCCTTCAGTTGTTCAATTTGAGATTCGCTAAAGGTAGCTGTCTCATAGACAATCGAAAGCTGCAGTATGTCTTCCATGATTATGGCGTTCACCTCAAGAAGGTGCGGCACAGAGTTTTCTCTGTGAGTTACAGGGGCAAATGTCTCTTGACAATTCGTTAAGAGGCTACTTGACCTGTTTACAAGATCTGCCCCCACCCTGCCAAAGTAGTTAAAAAGAAACTGCGGCGCTAGCGCTTCAAGCTTTTTATCCTTTGCTAGATACCTTGCGATGCCATAGTGATGGTCGCAACTAGAAAGCGCCTGTAGCGTATTCTTTACATGGAGATAGGTCTGGCTAAGTGAATCTTGCTTTTTAAGAACGAGCGGATAGATCGTCGTCATCCAGCCTGCTGTACGCAGTATGTCTATAGACCCAAGTGGGTGGCGTCCATGGCCCTCATGGTTAAATAAAAGCGCATTCTGTCCGAACTGCTCTGCTACCGCTAAAAAGAGCGCTGTTAAAAGCACATCATTGACACGGCACTCCAAAAGCTCCTTTGTAAAGGCCTTATCAAAGACAAGTGCCGTTTCCTTATGCTTTTTAGGGCCTGCAAGAGCAAGCTCAAAATAGGATCCTGGCTCGATAGCATGCCAGTAGTCAAGCTGCAAAGGCCCCTTTGCCATGCAGCTAACTGCTTTACTGTACTCAATAAACGAATGGGTTTTAGGCGCCAACTTCGCCTGCGGATTTCTGTAGAGCGCTTCAATGTCCTCAACAAGGTAGCGCCATGATACACCATCGATGATAAGGTGATGTATTGCAATAAAGAGCCTTTTACCCTCCTTGCCCATATCAAAAACAGCAGCAGCAAAGAGTGGTCCCTCTTCTAGTGAAAACCCTGACTGCAGCTCTTCAGACACCTGTAAAATGGTATCCTGGCTTGCATCAGGCCCTACCTCTTTAAGCGCAAACTGTATAGCACTTGCCGGCAAAATCTCCTGGACATAGCTTCCATCTACCTGTTTAAAGACGGACCGCAACACGTCGTGATGTTGAAGCACTTTATGTATTGCCTCTTCAAGGAGCTCACTATTTGTATGCGATGGTATCGCAAATAGGTAGGCCATGTTGAAATATTCAGGATGCGGCTGCTGCTGTTCAAAAAACCACCTTTGCACAGGTGTTAGACTGCAGCTGCCAACAACTTCACCCTGGTCAACTAAATCCTTAATAACAGGTGCGCAGTGTTGACAAAGCGCTGCAATGGTGCGGTACTGGAATATGTCTTTGATAGAAAGAGCAATACCCTCACCTCTTGCCTTAGGCAGTATACGCATTGCAATAATCGAGTCGCCACCCAGCTCGAAAAAGTCGTCAAAGATCGAAATATTCTCCTTTTCAACGCCCAGCACTTGCGCCCAAATAGCAACAAGAGATGCCTCCTCGCGCGATCGCGGCTCTGTTATCTCTCGTACTGACTCTTGCACAGCATTTGGCAGCCTGAGGTAATCTACTTTAGCGTTGCTTGTATGCCCTATAGATTCTACCTGCATAAAGCAGGCAGGAATCATGTACTCAGGAAGCGATTTAGCAAGCCACTCCCTAAGCTCGGCAACCGATACAGAGGTATCACTTGTAAAGTATGCCGAAAGGATTTTTCCACGATGTTCATCGTCCCGAACCACAACTGCCACCTCTTTTACCGCAGGGTGCTGTAACAGTGTGCCCTCAATCTCATTAAGTTCTATTCGAAAGCCGCGAATCTTTACCTGGCGATCGTTTCTTCCTACATATTCAAGCGTGTTGTTTGGTAAAAGTCTTCCCAAGTCACCGGTACGATACCAGATTTGGCCTGCAGCATCTTGTACAAACTTTTCGGCAGTCAACGCACTATTATTCAGATACCCTCTTGCAAGGCATTTTCCGCCTATGTAGATCTCCCCAACAACCCCTACTGGCACTGGCAGTAGTTTCTCATCGCGAAGACTAATTACAGCATTACTTATGGGGGCACCTATTGGAAGCTGAACAGGATCGTCTGAGGATTTTGTATTCCACTCATACACTACGCAGCCCACCGTTGCCTCGGTAGGCCCATATTCATTATACACCTGTATTGAACCATCATACAGATCCTTGAACTGATGCACCTTTGCTGAGTAGAGCGCCTCACCGCCAAGTATGAATTTTTTAATGTGCGGGATAGACCTGTTCATTTCTACCATCATCGTAAGATGTGTAGGCGTAAGCTTCAAAATATTGCCATGCTTTGAATCAATAATCTTCTGCAAAACAGCATCAAATTCTCCAGAATGTGTCTGGATTGAGCCTCCGGTAAAAAGTGGACAGAAGAGACTTGTCACCGTCAGATCAAACGTTACAGGCGAATAAAAATGGGTGTTACACGGTTCAGGTAGATCCTTATAGTACTCTTTTATGCACCAAAGTAGGTAATTTACAACGGTACGATGCTCTACCATAACGCCCTTTGGTTTACCCGTAGAGCCAGAGGTGAAGAGTACATATGCCAGCGCATGCGACGGCACAACGAGGTTCAGGTTTTCTGTAGGCTGTCCAACAAGCGCCTGCAAGTCATGCTGCTGTTTATGAAGCAGCGTTTCATGCTTTTTCACCCGCTGCTTTTTGTTAATACCCAAAATTGCATCATAGCGAAACCGTGTCAGCTCATTCTGTACAGTATGACGCTTTAGTGACGTAGTAACAGACGTAATTTCGCCAAAAGTGCCTTGCAAGTCTTCTAAAAACTCGCGAGCGATAAAAAGCTCATTGCTCCAGTCAGTTTTTGTCCTGAGCCCCTTCTCTTTATTTTCAATCTTACAGTGGCTCATCCAATCGATAAGCGCACCTTTTAGCCCCTGGTCCATCAAGTCGCCTAAAAACAGTATCGCCTGATCGTTCATTTTTGCGATTACCTTCTTAAGAACCGCTTGTAAATAGTTCACGCCAGGAAAACAGTGTATTACGCTGTTAAAGATCACACAGTCAAAGCCAGAGAGGTCAAGTTTATCCACCTCGTGGGCGCTAAGCGTGTAAAACTGCACGTTTTTAATCTGCTCACGCTCTGCCTTACACCTATTTTTTTCTATAATGGCAGCTGAAAGATCTAGCCCAACATACTCCCTTACATGACTACAAAGCGAAAAGAGCGTAAGCCCAGAACCACATCCCACCTCAAGTACGCGACTTGTTGCTGAAAGGTGCGGCAGGAGCTTCTCTACAATATTTTCGCGGTACTCATCCATCTCCTTGCGGCTAAATGCAAGGCCTGTTTCGCTAGACACCCATCCACTTGATGAGATGTCATCTCCAGATTCATCTGCAACCTGGTTCCATAACTCCTCATCCATAAGACTCGACTGCTTCTCTTCGACCTCATCTAAAAGACAGTTTGTATCTAAGCAGATATAGCTTGTAAAAGTGGGCACATCCCACTGAAGCCTATTTAAGGCATAAAGATAGGCCCGCTTTGAAATAACGGTACGAATTTGCGCCTGCTCAATAATGGATTTTGCCCGTTCTAAGGGCGCCTTGCTGTCTATTGGCACATAGCAGCCACCTGCTTTTAGCACTGCTAAGATAGCAACTAAAACCTCTTGTGAATTTTCCATATAAATGCCCACAGGCTCTTCTGGGGCAACTTTTTTCTGGTTCTTTAAAAAGTGTGCAAGCTGGTTTGCCCTTTTATTAAGCTCGCTGTAGCTTAAGGCATCAACTGCAGGCGCATTAGGGGTGCGGCCAACTTGCGCTTCAAAATGGCCATGAACTGTTTCATACGCACCTACTGACTGCTCTATTGCTCTATCCACAACAGCCGCTGCATTTGGGCTAATAATAATATGAGAAAGCGCATGAACAGGCTCTTTCAGCATATCTTCAAGTAGGCCAAGGTAGCTTGTAAAAAGAAGGTCAACAAACTGTTCGCTGTAGACTCCCTGATAGTACTCTACATAACAATCTAGGGTATCGTCACTTCGTTTGATAAATTCAAACTCTAAATCCCATTTACAGCTGTGGTGGGAAAGCTCCTGGCGCGATACTTTAAGCGCCGAAAGTGCCTTTTTTGACTCTTCGTCTAAATCAAAATTCTGTAAAGCGACATTTATGTTAAAAAGCGGTGATCTACTTGTGTCGCGCGGCAGGTTGAGCTCGTCCACAAGGTGATCAAAGGGATAGTCTTGATGCTCAACAGAGGCAAGCACGTCGGCTCTTGTCTTGGCAAGTACGGTTTCAAAGGTATCATCTGCATCTAGCTTTACTCTAAGGGCCAATGTGTTCACAAAAAACCCTACAATGCCTCTCAGATCATAATGAGATCTTCCGGAGACTGGTGATCCTACGATTATGTCCCTTTGTCCTGTATAGCGATAAATAAGTGCATAGATAGAAGCTAAAAGCCCCATAAAGAGCGTTGCATTTCGCTGAGACACAAGCTCCTGAAGCTGTTTATAATGCTTTTGAGGAACTCTGTAGAGCCTTCTTGCGCCAATAAAGTTAAATACTGCAGGGCGCGATCTATCTCCTGCAAGTTCGCATACGGGCAAGTTGCCTGCAAATTTTTCCTTCCAAAATGCCTGCATTGACGAAAGGGCATTTGACTTTTGCCAGTGGCTATAATCTACATACGAAATTGAAAGCTTTGGCAGCTCAATACCTTGATAGCTCTTCAGAATATCGTCAAAGATCACCTTTAGGGAGGTGCCATCAGAAATGATGTGATGCATCACGATGAAAAAGAGATATGACCCGTCACGCTCTTTTATAAGTAGAGCCTTAATCAAAGGCCCATGCTCAAGATCAAAGGGCACAGTTTTAAAGATGTCAATAAGGCTTTTATCACCCGAATCATCTAGCGTAAGAGGAAATTCAAACGGCTCAAGCACCTGTTGGTAGGGCTGGCCATCTACAGTTTTAAATACGGTACGCAAGCTTTCATGCCGTATAATCAGCTGATTGAGCGCCTTTTTAAAGATAGCTACATCAAGAGAGCCTTCAAACCTGTAGCAGTCATACATGTTATAGGCTATCGGGTTATCCTGCATCTGGTGAAGGATCCAGAGGCGACGCTGCCCATAAGAAAGCGGGTTATGCTCCATGCGCGCTAAAGCCCTTATGCCACTGTAGCTTTTCTCCTCAGATTCTGTAATAAGGGGCAGAAGATCACAAATGCGAGGCTTATCAAATAGCTCCTGAAACGAGATCTTTTTATTAAACTGCTTATGAATCTGGTTTATGAGCTGTACGCCAAGCAGCGAGTCGCCGCCAAGCTCAAAAAAGCTGCTTGTGGAGTCAATAGTATCTAAGCCCATAACAGTTTTAAAGATGGCCCTTAGCTGCTCTTCCGGACTTTCGTAGGTTATTTCCACGCTAGTTGTAGAGACAAACTCCTTATCTTCATCTACAAACCTTGATGACTCAATCCAAAAACGCTTGCGCTCATAGTAGTAGGCAGGAAGAGGCACCTTCTCTACTTTCGACTTTTTATAGTACTCTTCCCAGTCTACATCCACACCATGAAGGTAGTCATGCGCAATTTGGGGCACTGTAAGTGCCTCGAGATTCACAAGACCTGGTCCCTTGGCGCTATTGAGGGCATCCAGTGCCTTGTCGTAACTACCAGCCAGTATTACTGTCCTACATGAATAGTGATCTCTTCCAACCGCCAAGGTGTAGGCAATACCTGCTGCAGTAAGCCGCTCTCTGTACTGGGTGTAGTAGCTTTTATGCCGTTCTAAGGTTGCCATCAACCCATCACTAGAGGCATGAGAAAAGACCCATAAAAATGGCCCCTCTTCTACAGGCGCTTGTTCTTGCACATGCTCTTCAACAACCATGTGGCAGTTTGTTCCATTAAAACCAAAAGCACTTACAGCTGCTCTTCGAGGATGCTCTGACTGCTGCCACTTTTGGAGTTTATCTGTAATGTAGATTGGAGAGGAGGCAAAATCAATCAGGTCGTTTGGCTCTTCAAAGTGAAGTGTAGGTGGGATTTCTTTATGTTCCAAGGCAAGCAGCACCTTTATGAGCCCCGCAAGACCTGATGCCCCTCCTGTGAGGTGACCGAGGTTCGTTTTAACAGACCCCAGGCCGCAAAACTGTCTCTCTTGTGTAAATTCGCGTACAGCCTTCGTAATGGCCTGAATTTCTATGGGATCGCCTATTTTAGTACCGGTGCCGTGCGCCTCAAAATAATCGAGTGTGCGTGGGGAAATACCCGCTTTTTTCCAGGTCTCTTTAAGAAGCTCTTGCTGCGCAAAGGGATTAGGCGCACCTACGCTTGAGGAGCGGCCATCGTTATTTACAGAGCTTGCAAGTACAACAGCATAAATGTGGTCTCTATCTCGTACAGCCTTCTCATACGACTTAAAAACTATAGCACCACCACCTTCCCCTCGTACAATGCCATTTGCTTTGTTATCAAAGGCACGGCATACACCATCTTCTGATGTAATGCCCAAAGCATCGATCGGGTCATCCTGCAGCTCAAACGGAAAGAGGCGTAAATTGATTGCCCCAGCAAGAGCCATGTCGCACTCGCCAGCGATAACTGCCTGGCACGCCTCGTGGATAGCAACTAAAGAGGTTGAACAGGTTGTGCTGATGTTTACAGTAGGTCCATGCAGGTCATAAAAATAGGATACTCGCGATGTAATAAATGGAGAGATGTTGCCAACAACAGCAGACGCTGTCACCTCTGGCACGATTTTTCTATACTCATTGATCACATCACCTAAAAAAACAGCTGTATTTGTGCCCTTCAGCTTTTTGCGGCTGTATCCAGCATCTTCAAACGCCTCGTGCGCAAGCTCAAGAAATAGCCGTTGCTGCGGGTCCATGATCTGGGCCTCTTTTGGCAAGATGCGGAAAAACTCGTTGTCAAAGAGGTCCACATCATCTAAAAATCCACCATCCCAGTATTTCTTTCCAGGCTTTAGCTTGTTTTTAGCAAGTGCCTCTACTAAATGATCTGTATCCTTTCTTCTACTAGCAGGAAAAGGATGAACAGCATTTACACCATTTTTAAGGTTATGCCAAAAAAGCTCCTTATTCGCAGCCAGTGGCATACGACAAGAGTAGCCTATAATCGCCACTTTAGTCTCTTTATCCTGCCTGCCCTCATGCAGCTTTTGGTAGGTCTCAATCAGAGAGTGCGCAGCAGCTTTATCGAGCCTCTTTTCCTGATACAACGAAAGGATTTGCTTTATATACGTGTTCATCTGTTCCTACTTAATGAGATCTACTGCTTCTAAAACATCAATTTTACCCATATCCAGGTCATCTAACAGCTTTGCAATCTGATCTAAGGGCTGTTTCTGGGTTTTGGCATGGATATACCCACACAGCTCTGAAAAGAGGGAGTAGGAGTATAAATCTGCAACATCAAGCTCTACCTGCAGCTGTACTTTGACAAGGTGTATCAGCTTTACTGCGCTAATAGAGTCGCCGCCAAGGTCGAAGAAACCGGCATTATCGGCAATTTCAGAATAGCCTAGTATGTCCTTCCATATCGCACCCATCACAGCCTTTATTTCATCCAAGCTGTAGTCCACTTTTGTGTCCTTAGCTGTCTCTTCCACTGTAAAGGTCTTCACAATCTTGTCAGAAAAGCGAATCTTCATAAAAGGCAGCACAAGACCCATCACATGGCTGTCAAAGTCCGCAACAACTGCAAACGGCAGCCGCTTGGTAAGGAACAGGTCAAGACAGGCCAAAAACTCATCTTTTGTTACAGGCGGAATCATGCTCATCCTATCGGAGAGCAAGCTTGTGTCATCTGCTTCAATCAAGGTATAGTTCATCGTTACTGTGTAACGACCTTCCTGATTTCTCCACTTGCCAAAGCTGTCTAAAAAGAGGTTTTGTGCGCAGCAGTCTGCCCCTGTAGGGCCTCCTGTAAGTGATGATATTGACGAGAAGGTGGCCATAAAGTCGGGCTTATACTCTTTTGTGAGCTCATCCAAAAGCCAGATAACCTGCAGTTTTGCTAGCACATTTGCCTTAAATCGATCAAAGCTGATGTTTTCGATCAATTCATGGCTTACGTTTTTAATGGCAACAAAAATGCCATTTATAGGACCTAGCTGCTCTACCACAGAAGAGACTATAGCCGTGCATTCGCGCTCGTTTGTAGTATCGCCTTGTAGGTAGATCACCTGTGAGCCAGAAGCGCGTATTTCACTAACGATTCGCTGCTGCTTTTCAGAAAACTCCTCTTCGCTTTTTCTTCCGACAAGTGCAATCTTCACGCGGGCTTTTTGCGAGAGGTAACGTGCTGACTCTAGGCCAAGATAGCCTGCGCCGCCAGCAATTAGGTAGACACCATTTTCACGAATAGTAAAGGGCGCATCTGGAAGCGACTCTATATTTTTTCGCTCTAAAATCTGCACGTAGCGCTTGCCATTACGAAACGCCACAAATGGATCCTGATAGCTTTGCTGATCGAACACTTCGTGAATGATCTTGTCGATGGTAGCATCATCAAAATGGTCAAAGTCTACATCGATAGCAAGGGATTGCACTTTTGGAAACTCTTGCGAAACAACCTTGTTAAGGCCGAGTGATGGCATTCGTGTAGGGTCAAAATCTTTACCCTCAGCGCCAACGAGCTCTGCATACGATGAGAGCGTGATCAACTTACACTCTTTTGCAGTAAGCTCATCACGTAGCGCCCGTACTAAGTGGAAGGTGCTAAATGTGCTCTCATCTTGAGAGGTACCCACACCCTTATAGGATCTAAAAGCATCATCAACAGGTTTACAGTCCCACATGTGGAATATACCGCGAATTACAGCCGCCTCACACACCCTCTTATAGTGATCAGGATCACGTGGATCTATAGTAAAGCTTGTCTTGCTCTCCTCTAGAAAACCGCTGCCTGGATAGACAGTAATGGCCTCTATCCCCAATAACCTAGCCTGGGCAACAAAGCGGTCATGTTCGCTACAAGAATGCACAAAAAAGAGCCACGTCTGGCCGGCAAGGTTAAGTGATTTCCAATTAGCCTTCTCTTCCTGTTTCCACTCAAGGTCATAGTACAGCGAATTGAGTCGCGACTTGACATCATGCTTTTTTTCAACCTCAAGCTTTGGCCAATGTCTTTTAGAGAAAAACTGATAGGGCGGCAACGCAATTTTTTTAAGCTCCTTGGATGTATAGAGCCTCTTCCAAAGAACGGGCCTTCCGCTAAGGTACTGGTCTACATAGAGTGAGCTATTGGTTACAGGTGCCATTGTAGATGAGCGCGTGTCATGCATATAAAAGTTTGCCACTTCGCCACTATTCTCTAATGCTTGGGTCAAAATAGCCTCTGCCTCTTTCACCGTGCTGCAAACAACAGCAGCTCTATACGCATAGTGATTTCTTCCCACGGCTAAAGTGTAGGAAATGTGGGGAAGAAGCTCGTCAGCTTGCGTCTTTAAATAGTCCCTTAAAGAGGCAAGATTCATCTTTAGCGACTCTTCACACTTTGCTGAGACAAACAACAGGTGTGGTCCATTTGAAGCCACCTGTGGCAGCACGCTCTTATATTCCTCTACAACAACATGGCAGTTTGTGCCGCTAATGCCAAAAGAGCTTATGGCAGCAAGTAATGGCGTATCGCTAGAGGAAAGCTCCTTCTGCTCTACGTTTGGATAGACTGCAGAGTTTGCAAAGTCTATAAATGGATTTGGAGTATGAAAATGAATATTGGGCGGTAAACTGTGCTTAGAAAGTGCAAGCACAGTCTTAATAAAACCGGCAATTCCAGCTGTTGCCTCAAGATGGCCGATATTTGTCTTCAAGGCTCCAAGTGGGCAGATTCCCTTTTTGTCGGTATACTTTTTAAATGCATGTGTCAGGCCGCTAATTTCTATTGGGTCGCCTAGTTTTGTGCCTGTTCCATGCGACTCAATAAATGCTAGCTGCTCCGGATTGATGCCAGCTTTATCCCACGCCTTGCAAATCACCTGCATCTGTGCCTCAGGATTTGGCGAGGTGATGCCGTTTGATGCTCCATCGCTATTTACAGCTGTGCCCTTCACCAAGGCATAGATGGTATTGCGATCTTTTTCTGCCAGATCTTTGCGTTTAATGACAATGCAGGCAATACCCTCACCTATATTGGTACCATTTGCCTTTTCATCGAAGGTCTTACAGCGGCCATCAAACGCCTCTATGCCTAAGTTTGCAATTTCACGTATTGCAGGAAAGATCCGCAAATTTACACCGCCAACTATTGCCTGATCACAATCGCCGCTTTCTATTGCCTGACACGCCTGGTGGATGGCAACAAGCGACGAAGAGCAGGATGTATCTATAAGCATAGTAGGGCCGCGAAGGTCAAACATAAACGACAGCCTATAGGCAAGCATTGCAGGCTGGTTGCCTATCAATACATTGGGGTCGTCTTTTGCGAGTATGTCTATGTAGTTGTCGTCATTTACAGAATAGCCCACGTATATGCCTGTTTTAGAACCTTTGAGCTCGTCTTCAGTAAGCCCTGCATGTTCTAACGCTTCAATTGCAACTTCTAAAAATATACGCTGGGCAGGGTCCATAACGCGCGCTTCAGCTGGGGTAAACCCAAAAAACTGGCTGTCAAAAAGGTCAATCCTATCAAGATAGGTCCCGGTGCGGCAGTTCAACCCTCTCGTTTCGTCAAATATTTTTTTGTTTACATAACGAACATCGTCGATACGGCTTTTAGGAAAGGCATTTACAAGATCCCTTTTGGCAACAAGATGCTGCCAAAGCTCCTCTGGGCTGCGTGCGCCTGGCAAGCGACAGGCCATTCCAAGCAGGGCGATTTCTGGATGCGAAGAGGGTTCAGGGCTGCCAAGCTGCTGGAGGTATGTTATGGCCTCTTCTGGCGCAAGCTTCTTTTCTGCAACCTGTTCAAGGAGATATTCTTTAACTGTTTTCATAGCATTCTCTTTTATTAAGAAGTGATGTAACTGTTTCTACGCTCAACGAGCCCTCTGCTAGCTTTTTGAGCAGATCCAACTCAGATAATTGAGGGGTATTTTTTGCTAACTCTTTATCGCACATCTCAGCCTGCAGGCTGCAGGTATGATAGCGAAAGAGATCGGCGATATTTATTGAAATTCCAAAGCTGTCGTTAATCGCCTGGTGAAGCGAGACCAATTTGAGCGAATTGCCGCCAACATCAAAAAAACTATCCTCTAGTTGTATTGAAGAGTGGCCGAGAAGACTTTTCCAGATGGCAAGGAGTTTCGCCTCTGTTTCAGAATAGCTCGTATGCTCTACTGGCGCTTCAACTTCTACATGCTGTTTTAGAGCATGCAGATTTAGTTTGCCATTGCCAAGCCTTGGAAAGTCCTCTACAAAGACTAAAGCATCAGGAACCATATAGCCTGGCAGCATTTTTCGAAGCTGCTCGATAAGTAGCTGCTTACTGAGAGATGACGTCACAACGTATGCAACAAGCTTTTCATCCTGTAACAGCACAAGGGCCTTTTCGACTCCTGCAACTTTGTGCAGTGCACGCTGTATCTCCTCAAGCTCTATTCGGTACCCTCTACGCTTCACCTGGGTATCGGAGCGCCCTTTAATATAGAATTGGCCACTTGGATCTTTGTAGGCAGTGTCACCCGTTTTATAGAAGCCATTTAAAAACTTTTTACTTGTTTCGGTGGCATCTAAGTAGCCTCTTGCTACTCCCTCGCCAGAAATATAGAGGTCACCAGAAACAGCAACTGGCATTTCACGAAACACTTCGTTACAAACAACTGCCCGAACATTATCAAAAGCAAAGCCTATAGGAATATCGCTACCCTGTTGATCCCAAAGCGCAAGGTTAGTTGCACAGGAAATGGAGGTGGCTTCTGTTGCTCCGTAGGTATTTAAAAGACACGCTGCAGTGCCAAAAAGGGCAATCCACTGTTCTACCTTCTCTTTAAACACCTTTTCACCGCCAATAATCACGAGGCGAAGTGTTTTGGGTAGCTTGACGTCTTTGCTAATCAGATAGCCTGTAAAATCGTGCCAGTAGGAGGTTGGAAAATTCCAAATAGTGATGCCATGTCTTTGAGTAAGCTGTAAAATGGCCTCAAATGGCTCAACTGGCTCAGAACTTCGATGGACAACAGTACCACCAGCGATCAGGCATGGATAAATCTCTTCTGAACTTGTGTCCCAGCTTAATGAGGCAAATTGTAAACTTACGTCATCTTCAGTCTCGTTGAACGCCTTACAGGCTGCTTGCGCAAAGTTATAAAGCGAATGATGCTCTACCATAACCCCTTTAGGTCTACCGGTCGACCCCGATGTAAAGAGAATGTAGGCAAGCTGATTTGGTGGACACGGCTTAAGCGGCAGTGACTCACAAGGTGTAATAGTGTCGATAGCAACAAGAGTGCCGCTAAAATAGGTAAATGAATCAAGATAGCGTTTATGTGCAATGATAACCTCAACAGAGGCATCCTCAAGCATCATCTTCGTTCGCTCATCAGGATAGTTTGGGTCAAGTGGCACGTATGCACCTTGGGCCATCATAATGCCTAGCATAGTAGGAATCACATCGATCGAGCGATCAAGACAATAGCCCACACGACTTTCAGCAACGACGCCATGCGCCATAAGATGCCGTGCAATTGCCTCTGAGCGCTGTATAAGCTCTTTATAGGTCAAGCGGCTCTCGCCTGATAGTACTGCAGGCTTGTTAGGGTGAAGGAGCGCCTGTTTGCGGATCAGGTCGACTACAGACTGATCTTGCGCTGCAGCGGGCAGTAACGCTTCTACTTGTTCTAGCCATGAAAGAGAAGAGAGCGCCTGTTCAGGACTTTGAAGTGCAGATGAGAGCATCGCAACATACTGGCGACTAAACTGCTCTACAAGCCACGCCGGAAGGCAGTCAGTTTTATATTCGAATGTAAGTAGAACGTCTTGTACACGCTCTTTTGCCTCTAAAACAAGATCGTAAATAACAGGATAGGATGGAGCATTTACAAGAGCTGTTTCAGCCCCAGGAAATATGTTTACATCGTCTGGCGCATTTTGCATCACAAACATAGCCTGAAAAAGCGGCGATATGCCATCAATTCGAGGCGGTTTTAGTGCATCTAAAAGGTTGTGAAAGGCAAGTGAGTCGTGTCGTACACCAAAAGAGAGCCCCCGCTTCACTTGCATGACAAGATCACTAAATGTTGTACTTGAGCTCTGAACAGTTTTTGCAACTAGCGTATTAACAAAAAAGCCACACACATTTTGAAATGCACTCCTGGAGCGATTTGCGCTAGGATATCCTACAAGTACAACAGGCTCTTTAGAGTAGAGATGCAGCATGGCGTGAAATGCCGCCATAAGCAGCGTTGCAAGTGTGGCTCCCCACTCGCGGCTAGAGGAGCGCAAGAGAGCGACGAGCGGCTCATCTAGTGCTATTTGCACGCTGCTACCGGCATCGCTGCGGACTTTAGGCGGCCTGTGGTAGTTTGAAATAGAAAGCTGCGGAAAGTCACCACCTAAATCTAAGTAGTCAACCCATGCCTTTGCAAGTTCAGACTGTGTACGTTGCGACTCTTTGGCATACTGGATATAGCTTGGGATCACTTCGCTAAAAACGGGCATCTTGTTCGCTACTCTTGCCCTATAGCAGTAGGCTAAGTCCTTAAGCAAAATCCCCATAGACCAGCCGTCGGTGATTATATGGTGGAAGGTGTAGAGAATAGCCCAGTCAGAGTCTGAGTATTTACAAACTGCAATCCTAAAGAGAGGCGCCTGTTCTAGTACAAAGGGAGTATGTACAACCTTTTCAAAAAGCGCCTCCTCTGAATATTCGGCAGCGTCATACAGCTCTATCGGAGGCTCGCAATGCTCTTCAACAGACTGATGGGCCCCCGTGATCTTTGTGCGAAGGATTGGATGGCGCAGCATCAGGTCCTTCCAGCTTGCTCTAAATGCAAGAAGACTAAAGCTGCCCTTCACACGCATCTTCACCGGTATGTGATACGCTCGACTTTGCCTATCTAGCTGGTAAGCAACCCATAAATCCTGTTGATTTGCTGAAAGCGGCCCCTGGAAGCTTACCTCCACTTCTGGTGTGTCGCTCGTGCCTTGTGCTGATGCAGCGTGCATAAGAAGTGCTCTCAAAGGCACATCTTCAAAAAGTTCATCAAATTCGAGTGCAACGCCATGCTCTTTCTTAAAATAGGACTGTATTTGCACTGCCTTTAGGGAATCTAAGCCATGTTCTAGCAGGCTGCGATCATACGACAGCTCTTCTGGGGCGATATTAAGTATCTTAGCTAGTGGCGTTCCTTCAAAAGACCTTTCCTTAGATTGCCCTACAACAGCAAGAGCGTTATTTAGATAGAGCTCTTTTACAAGGTGGTGCTGAATTTTACCACTTGTTGTACGCACAATCGTGCCTGGCCTTACTAGGAGAACGCTATATGGGTCTATCTGAAAATCTTGAGCTAATGCACTTTTAATAAGCTGAATGCGCTCTATAAAGTCGTCGTCAGTTTTTGCCGCGCGATCAAGTTCATAGACGACGACAAGCTTTTCCTGCTGATCATGCTCGATAGAGATTGCAGCAAATAGCCCCTTTTTAAGCTTTTCGTGGCTTTCAGAAAGCGCATGCTCAATGTCGTGCGCATAAAAATTCTTCCCACGCAAAATCAGCATATTTTTAAGACGGCCCGATATAAAAAGCTCGTCACCTTCTAAAAAGCCTAAATCTTGTGTACGCATAAATGGCCCAAGACCATCTTGTGTGTAGGCATGAAAAAGCTGGTTTGTCACCTCGGGCATATTCCAATAGCCTTTAGCAACAGACTCTCCTGCAACCCAAATTTCACCTACAGAGCCTTCACCAACTTGCTGCAGAGTTTTTGGATCAACAATGCACACCTGCAGGCCATTTCTAGGAAATCCGCATGAAACTTTAGCCTCATGGCGACTTACGACAAGAGAAGATCCCGCCTTGGGCCCAGTCACAAATAGTGTAGCCTCTGCAAGGCCATAACAGGGATAAAATGCCTTTTCTGAAAACCCTACACGAGAAAATTTTTCAGAAAACCTCTTCATCGTCTGGCTGTAAACAGGCTCAGAGCCGTTAAAAGCCACCTTCCAGCAGGAAAGATCGAGGCCGGCAAGCTCCTCTTCATCAATCCTATTCACGGCAAGCTCATAGGCAAAATTGGGGCCGCCGCTTGTGGTGATGCGGTAGCGCGAAATAGTCTTCAGCCAGAGTAGAGGATTTTGAAGAAATGTGGTTGGTGCCATGAGCACGCAGGGAACCCCTAAGTAAAGCGGCTGCAGGATGTTTCCAATAAGCCCCATGTCGTGATAGAACGGAAGCCACCCACCTACAACGGTATTTGCATCATGGCCAAAGGCCTCTTGTATGCTTTTTTCGTTAGCGATCAGATTTTTATGTGTGACAATCACCCCTTTTGGAAGTGAGGTAGACCCTGAAGTGTACTGCAAAAAGGCAACATCATCCATCGACACTTCTGGAAGTGGCGTGAGATCACCCTCTACATCATACTCAATCCATTTGTCATAAAACCCCTCGATCTTTCGTTTTATCGTCTGTGTGGTGAGGATAGAGGCCGCCTCGGCATCGGCCATAATTTGTTTGACGCGCTCTTTCTGACGCTTTCCATGAGGTGGCGGAATAGGCACAGCTACCACTTTGGCATAGAGGCATGCTAAAAATGAGACTATAAATTCAATGCCTGGAGCAAAGAATAGCACCACATGTTTGCCCTCAAGTCCATTCAAAACGAGCTTTGAAGCAAGCGCCTTGGCCTGACACTCGAGTGTTTTAAATGAAATGGTTTGAACCTCACGGCCATCTGCATCAAGAAAGATGAACGCTGTTTTGTCTTTATGTGTTTCTAAAATGGCTGTAAGGAGCTTTTCCATACTATTTTTGTATCATGAGTAGTGCTGAATCTGTTTTTTTTCGTACTTCACTCTTTTGCGGGATCAGCTCAAACGACTTAAAATTGGCAGATCTTGCAACTTGCAGCCACTGATCGCAGGTAAGTAGCGGAGATATGGTCCTGATGCCATCATCAAAGCACCACCAGCCCTCTGTTACCCCATAGATCATATCAATCCAAAACTGCTGCTTTACATTTTCAACAAAAAACATCCAGCCGCCTGGCTTAACTATTTTTGCTGTTTCTTCTAAAGTAGTGGCAATATTGCTTGTGGCGTGGACAACATTAAACCCGATTACAAAGTCTGCTGCCTCTTTATTCCATCCCTGATCTAGTGGGTTTTTAGAGATGTCATACTCTTTATAATTTATGAATGGATAGCGCATCTCTGGGTACTTCTTTTCGGCCTGCTTTAAAAAGCTTCCGCCAATGTCGCTAAAAACATACTCACTAGAGCGCCCAGCAAGATATGGCACAACAACATCTGTTAAAATACCCTGCCCTGCCCCCACCTCAACAACTACGGAGTGTGTTGCACCCATTTTTTCCAGCAACACATCTTTTAAAAGCTCAAGATAGAGCTCCTCATAGCCCACCTTCGGGGTGTTGGCATAGATCTTTTCCAGCATGGCTGAATCCCCAGCAGGAAAAAGCACGTGAGCTGCCGGCATCTTGCCTGTAAGTACGAGGGGATACTTTTTTGCACACCCATCTAGAAAGGTAAAAAAGAGCCCAAACGCAGGATAGAGCCCCACAATCTTTTTCAGCAGGCTGTCTGCATCCTTATACCCTACAAATTCAAGTGTATCGCCCGCCTGCTGAGCAAGCCCGCGAGTAGTAAGAACATGAATGAAAAAGGTGAACATCCTTTTATGCCGCGGCTCTATCTTCAGACGTGACTCTAGCTCGCTAAAGGAATAGCTAACGCCAGGCTCAACTGATACGCCCTCATCACGAAAATACCTCAGAATGAGTGCAGCTGAAAAGTCGTTTGCTAACTCTTCTAACCCCAAATAGTCATCAAGGAGTTTCGGCTTTAAAAGCGAGAAAAGCTCCTCCTCTAGCTCACATACTAAAGTCATGAGGAGCACCCCTCTACAACAAGTGCCTCCGTAGAAAAGGGGTAGATATATTCGTTATGTCGAAAATTTCTCACCACAAACTCATTTTCTCGGATTTCCTTAACGTAGGTTGGATTAACGGGAATCTTCCCCCCGCCACCTGGTGCATCTATTACAAATTGAGGCACGCCATAGCCTGTAGTGTGCCCTCTGAGATGCTCTATTATTTCAATACCCTTTCTGGGGTCAGTACGAAAATGGCTGCTTCCGGTAATAAGATCGCATTGGTAGATGTAATAGGGCCTCACACCCATCTGTAATAGACGATGACTTAACGACTTCATAGTCTCTACATCGTCATTTACCCCCTTAAGGAGTACTGACTGGTTGCCTAAAACAACGCGAGAGCAGGCTAAGCGCTCGCACGCATCTTTTAGCTCAATAGTACACTCTTTTGGGTGATTTACATGGATACTCATCCATATAGGGCCATTTTCTTTGAGAATCCTACAAAGCTCAGGTGTTATGCGCTGCGGCATAAACACCGGTATGCGCGATCCTATGCGCACAAATTCCACGTGTGGAATACTTCTCAACCGTTTTAAGAGCATCTCGATTTTGCGGTCGGGCAACATGAGTGGATCTCCGCCACTTATAAGCACATCGCGAATCTCTGTATGATGTTCGATATACTTAATTGCACGCTCATAATCTGGATGAAAATCATACTCTTGAGCATTAGACACAAGCCTACTTCTCGTACAGTACCTGCAGTATGAGGCGCAGTAGCTTGTCACTAAGAAGAGAACCCTGTCAGGGTAGCGGTGGACAAGCCCTTCTACAGGCATTGTATTTTCCTCACCTACTGGGTCTAGGCGCTCTTCTGGGGCTATGTACTGTTCTTGTTGTCTTGGTATCACTTGCTTTCTGATTGGACAGTCTGGGTCTTGCTTGTCAATCAGGTTGAAGTAGTATGGCGTAATCGCTATAAGAAGTTTTTGTTTTGCTGAGGAGCAGCCTGCCTCTTCTTCTTGAGTAAGCTGCATTTCCTGCTTGAGATGGTCAACAGTTAGGAGTCTATTTCGTAATTGCCAGTGCCAATCATCCCATTCGAGCTTATTGACATCTGACCACAACCCCTGTCCTGTAAACCATTTAGTAGTATGATCCCGAGGGTACATTGTATCACCTGTAACACGTCGGGAGGCAAGTATACGCCTCTTGCACGATGAATGTCGACCAAATACGCTCCTGAAGCACTTTTTAGTTTGCAACATGCTTGTAATAAGCTACCTACACCACAAAGATGTTATACTCAACCATAACCAAAAAACGGGACAAGGCCACGTTTCAGGATGTTCTAGAGTGCATCAGAGAGCGTGATGAGATGTATTTAGATATTTATGCAAAATGCTGTAGCGCGTAGAGAGTGTATAGTCTTTATAAATCCCCAGCGGAACGGAAATGTTCCAACGTCCATTTCCATGCACTGATTGGCTTAAGAGAATGGCATAGATGGCTAACCGCAAATTTGCCGCAACGCAGATTGGCTTATCTAGGATCGACGGCTGGCATGCCGGTGAATAAAGTAGCTCGCAAAAACTATCTACTTGGCCCCCAAGTGCTTTGGGAAGAGTGTCGTAAAGAAATGCGCCCGCTTCGTCGATAGGACAGTCTGATTTTCTATATGACATAATTTTACGCACTAACTCTACGGTTATGGCACTATTGGAAATTCGATAGACCGTAAGATCATGTGTTTGTGCTGCATACTTTTCACCGCGATTGCAGATGAATAGAAGAGATCCTACAAATACCACCGTCACAGCATGTTCTATCCAGCCACTAGGTATAATAACAGGCTCCCTACCCTCTTGTATTTTTTGCTTTAACGAGGCAATGGAAGGCGAGTATATTGTAGCACCAATCGCTTTATCAATTGCCTGGAAGAGAGTACTTTCTGATGCCACATGGTTTTGCCAAAAGTTTCGCCACGTCCATAAACCAATCGCATGCATTGGTTTTGTATGGCTGCCGTGATGCAAATGTTGCCTATCCTTTACAAAGAGTAGTGCCTTTTTGCCAATAAAATGGTAGAGAATGAGTTCCCACTTCTTGCGGCTAATCGCAAATTTCACAAGTCCTGCGCTTATTTTAGGATTTTGTATCCATAAACCACACGCTCGCAGAGATTTTTTCGAAAAGTCATAGACAAAACCATGATAAATAGGTTTTGGAAGGTACCGTTTTGCAGCAAGAGCTATAGCTTCACTATTTGCGTGATACCAAAGTGCACCAAGAAACCTGAACTGCCTCTCTTGTGGAATGAGCTCATCAAGTGTTGTAGTATAACGCAAAAGTTTTACCACAAGATGTTGGTGGTCAAGATCTGCTGCAAGTTCAACGGGGGTTTGCCCATCGCTATTTTCAAGCAGCAGGTCTGGGTTCTTTTTTAAAATAAGCGTACAAGCATAAAGCCAATCTAGCCTAATTGCCACGTGAAGAGGGGTATCGTTTTCGTAATTCCGGCTATTTTCGCACCCACTTTTCAGTAATAGCCTAGCATTTCTTTTACTTCTTGCCTCAAGGGCTTTGTGCAAGCGCTCTGATGCATCATCATGGGCCGCATATGGCTCGGGATACTGTATTCTTGTTACTAGACTACTCATGTATTAAAGGAGCGTACAGCTCCAGACACTCGAAGCTTCGGGCTCTGGATCAAGGTGAACTGCTTCCAGCTGCTGGACAACCTCTTGCACCTCTTCTTGAACTTGTTCTTCAGCTTGCTCTTCAATTTGCTCTTCAACCTGTTCTTCAAGACCATCAATGCTCGATAATGCAAATGTATCCTCAGGATCAAGCTCGAGCACCCTAGCAAAATAGCCTCTTGCTTTTTCAGCGTCTGGAGGTATGCTACAGCCTGTTTTATTGATCTCACCCAAAATTTTAAGCACTCGCAGGTTATTTGGATCTTCGCCTAGTGCCTTCTCAAACCACTTTTTTGCAGCATATGCATCGCGCTTGCAGCCTCGCTTTTGCGACCAAAATTGGTTTGCGTGTTCTAGGTAATAGGTAACGCGCTTTTCTAAAGTAAAGGAGTAGGCAGTTTCTGAGCAAACCACAAGCCTAAAGAACTGAATAGACGCACATGGCTTATGCTCGCCTGAGACGCCCACTTTAAAATAGCCCTTCTCTTTAAATGAGCCCAACGCATCTGCTGTGCAGCCGTCAAATAAATGCACCTTCCCCTGAAGATCTTTTACTCTCGCTACTACGCAAGGACGGCCACTTTTCTTGTGGCTCTCTATCAGCTCACCAAGTGGACGATTGGCAGCTTGGCATAGTGTATTTGGCTGCACACCAATAGACTTTATTTGTTCTGGATACACTGGGTGTTGATAGTTAAGAAAGAGTAATGGGCCCATAAATACCTTAAAAAGCAAAACAGTATAAATGAGCCTCACCTTATACACAAGCCAACTTATTTTAGATGACTTCAAAGGAATCATTGGCTACACTATCCGCCACAAAACAGAGCTTTTTATGATTCCATCGACATATACCCAAGTCATTTTCACTGAAGATCAATTCACAAAGCGTGGCGGCCAGCTGCAACAGCTCGCTCCAGGCCAAACAATCGCCCTCAACAAAGGGGACCTATTCATCATAGCTTGTCCTTCAGCCCTTACTGTCGCCCAGGTGTTTCAGCAGTTTTTAACCAGTAACGGCGCCACTGTCGCTGCCATCATCGCAACAGAAACAAGTGCTTTTGATAAAAGCAATAGGCATCCCGAAGTGCCATTTATGCTCTACAGCGACGAAAATGACAGAGCCGCCTATAAAACCTGCTTTGGGGCAGAAAAAAAACGGCTTCTCGGCTCATCGTTTATGAACGGCCAGCATTTTGAACACATTGTCGACGCACAAAACTACTACGGCAGATTTATAAAAGAGCTTACTAGCGCCCATTTTATTGCATTTGGCACAAGCGGCCAGATGGTGCAGTCAAGGCTGCTTGAGCGAAACGACCCCTCGCTACACAACTTTAAAATAACATGCATAAATTGGCCAGACGAAATAGCCAATCCTCCTACGGGCACGCCCCCCTACAGCTTTGATGCCTACAGCCATGTTCAGCAAAAAATTATGCAGCATTTTACCTTCTAAAAAACCAACCTGTAAACTGGTTTGTGCATATGTCACTCTGTTCTATTCACGAATCAACTTTTGATGCTGCATGGCGTGTAAAGTCGCAACGCTTATCACCCGAGGAGCATGATGCCTGTCATGGATTTGTTAAAAATATTCCACAAAAGTCAGAGTACTTAGAGGCACTTTCGGCAATTTTTCACCGGCAACTGGCCGAGAAAATTGGCTCTGCGATACAGGATGCTCCTGCTGGGTTTATTGAACGGCGAGTAGTCGCTTTAATGAAGTCATTCTTAAAAGAGAAATTAGGCGTGCAAAAACCTATCGAGCCAAACTATCAGCTGGCAGATCGCGCCTTGTGGGACCCTCATTCACACTCACCTAGTCTCTTTGCGCCGCTATTTCCAGAGGTGTGTCATCATATGCCAAATTTTGAAGCGGCATATGCTGCGCTAAAGCCCAAAGCTCAGGACTTACTAGATCGTCGCATAAGCCACCTGCAAACTATTATGCAAGCACGTGAGTGCCCGCAATTTACTGAATTGGGAAGTGGGTATGACAAATGGCACCTAGAGCATGCTGGCAAAAAGTTTTTGCCGCTTTTTGCCTATAAGCGATCGAGTGAGAGTCAGCTTCGTGACGATGTACGGGGCTATGATTTTTGTGGACCTGAAAATGAACGAGACTATGAATCTGTTCAGCACCTTTTTCAAAATAGCCTTCCAGATCAGATTGTACGTGTGCATATGGGCGAGACGACTTTGCCCGAGAGCGGTCGTAAGAATGTGTCTCGTATGCTGCAAGAAGCAAAAGACTTTTATCGTTCTAAGAAGCCCTTGCGTATCGGCCACGCCACTCATATCTCATTAGATGACATGCTCACCGTCTCTAAAATGGGGGCCTATATCGAGGCGTGCCTCTCTAGCAATAAAAAAACAGCAATTATTGCTAAGCGCTCAGAATATCCTCTTGCAATAATGCTGCTTTTAGATGTTAAAGTAGTTATTGGCACAGATGGTGGCCATCTCTATAACACAACGCTTGCCAAAGAATATGGCTATGCTGCGCGCTGCTTACAAAAGTTTCATAGTCGCCTTGGAAAACTAGATGAACCAGTAGAATTGCTCAATGGCGATCAGCTCAAACTAAGGCATATTAATACCCTTATAAAACCCGATGCCCCCTCAGAGGACCCCGAAACCGTTTTATCCTATCGCAGCCTTGCCCGCTTTATTGATCAAGCGCACTTTGTGCGCATCTCCTGCGACCGGCTCGTGCAAAACGCACGCGATCTATTACAAGCTTGTTATGATTTATAGCAAATAAGCAATAGTAGCTTTTTTTTACGAGCGCCCGAGTTTTGCAAAAGGCTCCTTAAGGTCATCTTTTTTTGCGCACACCTTGGTTTTCTATTTTTTATTGTGCAAAAAAAAAAATAGCGTACTGTCTTCCTCGTGAACCTAAACCACCTTCTTACGGAGAAGACATTATGAGAAAATATGTATTCATGAGCATGCTCTGCATGGCTATTGGAGGGCATTTTTTAGCCTCTGCCAACGTAGTACGCCAGGCAAAACAAAAGGCCCCAAACACCGTCCAAAAACCAAATCAAGCTATTGGCAAGCCTGTTACTCAAAAACCGGCAACAAAAGAGCCTGCGCACGCAGCAAAACTGCAAAACCCAAAAGCACAAAACCACAACGAGCACTCATCATTTTTTAGCTCCTCAAGTGATTCTGATTGCTGCAAACAGGCCTGCTGCCAGTATGTAATTAGCTCAAAAGACATCAACAAAGGCAAGGGCGTTATCATCGACAAGCCTGGCATATGGTGCCTTGATGGCAATGCGTGCTTTAACCCAAAACCCTCGCAATACTTGCCACCAGACCCTCGCGCGGTTCAGGCGGCTATTACAGTAAAAGCCGGTGTTTCAAACGTCATTATAGACCTCTGCAACTATAGGCTATCACAGACAGGTAGCGGCACATCTACACAGACACCCTATGTAATTGGCATTTTAGTGCCAGACCCAGATCCCACAAACCCCGACCCCGAATTTGTCGGTGCCGAATCAATTTACATTAAAGGCGATGACGCCATTATCGATGGCTTTAGCATGTTCGGAATCCGCATTTTCGCACACACTAGAGATATCCAAATTAAATCCTTAACCGTTAAAAATTGTGGCACTTTAGCATCTAAAGCATTGCGACCATTCCCCTCATATATTCCACATTCAGTGAGTCAAAATGCAAATTTCGTCCCTCCTGCCAACAACGCTATGCTAGTTGCCGGAATCGCAATTGGTGAAACCGCCACAACAGGCATGGGGCCTCAATTTTTCACAGATCCCGCTTTACCTGTGTATAGAGCAAGTTCAATAACTCTCGAAAATGTTACATGCCTTAACAACTTTTATAGAGGTCTGTTTGCCGCGTGTTTAACAGATGTTTCTATAGAAAATTGTCACTTTGACGGCACTTGGTCCGACCAAGAAGCGATTTCCGAATTGGATGGAACTGCCCCTTTACCTGCTGGATTTGAGTTTACTAATGACCAGACAGGTGATCATGACGGTATCATCAACATGAAAGTTCTTAATTCAACATTCAACAACACGCAAGCACGTGGAAATGAATCTATTCCCCTCGGATATGGATACATGGGCGGTGCACTTGGATTCAACAGCTTGAATGTTACATGGGAAAATTGTCAGTTTAATGGCACTTCCAATACATTTGGAAACGATGATTTTAGAAGATTTACTGCTGGATTTATCTGCGGAGGAATTTTTGATACAACTTTCGACAACTGCACATTTGATGGTATTAAAGCAGCTTCTGGTGCTCAAGGACTCCATATAAGTGGCTCGGGAAGTACAAGAGGATCAAAAAACACGGTAATCAGAAATTGTTCGTTTAGAAATATTCAACAAACTGGAACACAATTACCTATTACGCTCCCTCCAGTTGGTTCCTTACAAGCTGTAGGGATATGGAACAATGGAGCTAATAATGTTACGATCGACAATTGTGTTGTAAGCGACATTATTGCTAATGGCCCTATGCTTGAGAATAGTTTTGTCACGGGCATATTTATCTTTACCTTTCAAGGTAATAGAATCTCTGAAAATACCGTTATTAAAGACTGCGTTGTTCAACGATGCCTTGCGTTAAATGGCGGCCAAACAAGAGGCATCAGCGTATATGTACCCAATACAATACCGGTTTTACAGACAAGAGCAATTGATCTAGAAAATTGCGTTGTTGAGGGTTGTGTTACCTACCCCGGATCAGGCACTATCCCTGGAATTCAAAGCATTAGTTGCGGTTACTATTTCGAAGGAGATTCCGATTTAACTCTTGATGATAGACGCGATTTTCCTTGGTCATTAAACAACTGTAAAGCATTGCGCAATAAGGGCGCTGCATCTTCACTCATTGGTGCTGTGACTCAATATTCAGCTGGTTTCTATTTTTTAGGAGCTCAGCGTGCATCAGTTTATAAATGTGAAGCTCTCGATAATATATATGGATTCTTTCTTCAGAAATCAGATCGATGCGCTATACGAGAATGCCGTGCAGACAACAACCTTTTAGCAGGTTCCAATATTGGCGAAGGCTTTACCGATGTTGGCCCAGCAGGAACAGCTGCTCTACCGCAACAGTCCACATCAATGTTTGAAGGCAACAGTGCCTACAGTAATGGTGCAGGAACGGCTCACGTTGGCCCAAATGGCAACTACAACATTTGGGTGAACGCCGGCACGTCAATACGCCCGCTGCTTCTTGAATGCGTAAATGCAACAAGTGCGTGCGTGATTGATCCAACAAATCCTGGTGGAATATATTTAGCCGGGAAGCATAATTTATCAACTGTTAACTAACAAAAAGACCCCAAAGTGCCACTCCGATTGGAGTGGCACTTTTTCATTACCCTCTAGAAAAGCGCTGAACTTTATCAAAGTCAGCTTCCTTAATCCACGCCACTATCCATTCACGTCTCTTTTGGGGTATTTTATAAGATCTCTTGTTTCATCCGGCCTATCACGCTTTTTGCTCTTGGCGACTTTAGCTACTTTGTTTTGCCTTGAAGTTCGATCTCTTCCTCTGGCCTTAAACGCTTGTTCCCATCAAATCCGCCAATACTGCTCATAACATTACGCTTGTAGAGTTACTTTATCAATGGTAAACAATACTTTTTTCAACATCTAAACCACTCGCAGTCAAATAAAGAGTAGCAAAAAAATAATAAATATATTATTTTAAAATTTAGGGCGGTATGGCCTATATTTTTGAACGTTCAGCTAAGGAATATACTTATGAACAGCTTTTCAAACTATTCTCTTCCTGACAAATCCCAATTTCCTGAAAAAGAAAATGCAGAGCCTTGGTCATTTGATAAGAACGGCAAGCTATTATTTAATAATAGAACAGAACACACCGTAGCCCACAAAAAAGATCTGACAGAAAAAGAGAAAAGTCTTTTACTAACTAACCTTAATAGAGACCTTAAAGCGGGCATAACTGACTCTAAAGAAATAAAATTAGGCGGCCTATTAGGTAAAAAGGTTGTCGTTGTCCCTCCGGAGTCTACTAAACAATTTGGCCAATTTGCACTCACCAAAGCACATGTAGGCCCACTAGAAGTTCATACTACAATCGCTCTTGCTATGTCACTATTATCTGATAATTGCAAAAATGCAGATATAGAGAAACTGATAAGCATTATTGCAAAAATACCACCCAACGAAAGAGAAGAAGCAGTACAATCTCTGAAGCCCTTTTTATTAAGTTTTAAAACAGACGCTGAAAAAATTGAATTTTTTTCTGCAATTTCTAGCTTGCCAAAAGAAGACCGCCAAACTTTTGTAGAAGTAAGTAATCTGATAAACAAAACAGGTTGGGGAGGCAAACCACTAACCGTACAGGAAAAAATAGCATTTATAAATGCAGTGATTCAATTGCCGCCAGACCAACGTGAAAACATCTTAACGACCACCAAGCCCTATAGATCAAATTCTGACTCAGACAATATTGCGCTCTTTACCATCGTTGCTAAAATACCTGCACACAAAAGGAATGAAGTACTTGCCAATGCAAAGAGCTTACAGAAATTTCTTAGTTACACCAGCTTTCAAGATGCAATCGCTATCGTATTGAAAATGCCCTCCCAAGAGTTTCAAAGGGCTTTAAAAGATGCTGGGCCATTGATGAAAAAAATACCACACGACGATGGTAAAATAAAAATATTTGAATTGATTTCAAAACTATCACCTGAATCTATTACTGCCGCCAAACCTCTTTTAGAGGCATCTACCCCAATCCAATACTTAGATATTCTCGCATTGGCAGGTAAGTTACCTCAAGAGAGTAGAGCCAACACACTTCAACAATTAATGCCAATGCTACAAAAATTAGAATTAAGATCATCGCATCTGATAAAGGAAATTACTGAAAAGATGTTGGCACTGAAAGATTTAACAAATCTTTTCGATGATGCATCGGTTGCAGATCCAAACGGCGTAATTCAATCTATACTACCCTTCCTGTCTGAGGTGGAATCAAGTTTCGACCTAAGAAATCTAATTGACGCAGCCTCTAAAATCGTGCCCAGCCAACGGGAAACAATTATGAACGCTGCAGCACCTTTACTAAAAGGCGATATAGATAGTGATAATTATCGGGATATCATTAAAGCAGTTGCCGCTTCGCCAGATGATGCAAGAGCTGATATTGTATCAAAAACCTTAGAGCTGATAAATACTGCAAAGGCAAGTGAAGCAAATAACCCAGGCGCTAGGCGCAATCCACCAATACGACTCACCCCAAATCCTGGGCAATACGTCCCAACAATACTGTACATTTTCAACCAAAAATCTACAGAAGAGAGAGCTAATTTGATGGAAAGCGCAGCGCCTTTTTTGGGAAATGTCCCCGATATTCGAACCGTCGTTGACATTTTACGGACAATAGATCAAATACGTCCAGAGTCTCGAGAAGACATTCTTGCCTCAGCCTTAAGTTTATTAGACGAACAAAGCTCAGGTCAGTACACACAAACAATTTTAATACATCTATCGCATCTGGAATCTCGGGAACGGCCTGCCCTGCTCACTCAATTAAATCCATTTTTTGCCGCCTTTCCAACTGAAGAAAATAAATGTGAGCTTTTATCTTTTATGTCGAGGCGTGACTCGTCCGAGCGACCACTGCTTTTACAAGCAGCCCTGCCGTTGCTTACTCAAAACATGTACTTCGGGGCGTTTATTAGGCGTCTCGAAGAGTTAGAAGAAACAATAGACACAGGATATGCCAATAGAGAGGACAAAATACTTCTTGCAAGAGAAGATTTAACAGACAATCCTATTGCGGTATTAAATACAGTAATCGAAACTTTGCGCAGTGCACCTACAAAAGAACTTAGCATTGAATTTATTGGCGAACCAGGCATTGATGCCGGAGGCCTTGGTAGAGAGGTAGTGGCTAGCGTAGCCGAAGGTGTTAGACAAAAGTTAAACTACACTAAGTTAGATAACGGACTTTTCCAGCCTGAGCAGCTAAACCCAGAAGATAAAAAAGTGTACAATCAGCTGGGCGAGTTAATGGCTTTTTGCTTTACTGCAAGCCGTGAATACCCTATGGGAATGATCTTAAACCAGTCTGTTTTTACAATTTTCTCTAAACTGCAGCCACATCACTTCGATACATCTATAGACGATCTATTAGCTACCGAAAAAGGATTCACTGAGCTTTTAGACATGTATACGAGCATATACGCTACAGACAAAACTCAAAGCCAGTACATGCAAAACTTAAAAGACTATGGCCAGCCCTTTACACAAGAAACCGATAGCAAGCTGCTACAAGACGCTTATAGTTTTGCATCATGCGAGTTTGACGAAGAGAGAGGTCTGGACGCAGTTGCAAATGATCTGAGCAAGTTAAAAGAGCATCTTCCAGCATTGCAGGCCTCAGTACGTGAATTTATTATTGAAGAACGGTTAAGTAAATTAAAAACTATTTTACCACCAGTAATTGAGCTAGCTAGAGGAATAAAAGATGCTCCTCAAATAGGAGCGACAACATGGCAAACGCTCCAATCACTAAGCCCAGAAGCTGCTTCAGAAAAAATACAGGGCAAGATTTCAAAAGAACTCATCGTAGCTAAGCTTACATTTTCTGATGACATCTCTGCAAAAAAAAGAGGCTGGTTCAATGAGTGGGTTAACAGCAGGGATTTGGACACACTTAAAAAGTTTACCTTTGCAATGACCGGCGCCTATTCAGTGGGCAGCCTGCCTCTTAAAATACTTTCATCCCCACAAAACAGTAATAAATTTTTCTTTCACACCTGCTTTAACAGGCTAGACATTCCTTTTCACCTCATCTCAACTAAAGAAGATTTCATGAGCCAAATGGATGCCCTAGTTGCCACAGAAGCTCGGAATGATAGAGGCTAAAAAGCTGCTCAAACGGCTTGTTATGTCTTTGAATGTACCCTATTTTTAACAAGCCTTCTTTTTGCGAGATACTCAACGAAACCCCTTGCGAAATCCGGCTATTTTTAAGTATACTCCAAAATAGACGCGTCTATTTTTAAGTACGTTAATATTTAGCCGGGGTAATGCGCCATGAAGAGGTATTGCGATAAGTTCATTGAAAAAGACCTATTAAAAAAAATGGTTTTTCTAGGAGGACCACGACAGGTTGGAAAAACCACCTTAAGCAAGCAGCTCCTTACCGGAAAGTGGGCTGATGGCGAATACTTAAACTGGGATATTGATGAAGATAAACGAGCTATTGTAAAAAAACAGTGGTTGAAAAGCAGCCCTCTAGTAATTTTTGATGAAATTCATAAATATCCCCGATGGAAAAGCTGGATTAAGGGGGTTTGGGACTCTAGACCTGATCAGCAAACCTATCTCGTAACGGGATCGGCCCGTCTTGATATATATAAAAAGGGCGGAGATTCTCTCATGGGCCGCTACCACTACTGGCGGCTTCATCCATTAAGCCTGGATGAGCTACCTGAGGGGATGAGCCCTGAAGAGGGTTATCGACGCCTCCTCACTTTAGGCGGATTTCCAGAACCCTTTCTAGGTAATGATGAACGTGAAGCTAGGCGCTGGAGAAAAGAGCGCTTTCACCGCATTATCAAAGAAGATATTCGCGACTTAGAACAGATCAGAAACATCCAGCTTCTGGAGCTGTTTCTAGATGCCTTGCGCACTCGTGTAAGTGGTCTTGTAGTTTTGTCAAATATTGCAGAAGATTTGCAAATCGCTCCTAGAACAGCACTTCATTGGCTGCAGCTATTAGAAAAAATGTATGTTTGCTTTGTCATCTATCCTCATACAACACATGTTCCACGAAGCATCCTCAAACCGCCTAAGGTCTATTTTTTCGACAATGGTGATTGTATTGGCGATGGTGGAAAGCATCTCGAAAACCTCGTTGCCACACATCTACTCAAACGCCTGCACTTCATCGAAGATTATCATGGCCACACCTGCTCTCTTCGCTACATTAGGGATAAAGATGGGCGGGAGGTAGATTTCGTGACGATCATAGATGGCAAAGTCGTCGACCTAATAGAAGTAAAAGCTCAAGATGGCACAATCTCCACAAGCCTCAAGTACTACCAGAAACTTTTAAAGCCTGAGCGTACAGTGCAAATTGTGGGGGATCTTCATCGCCCATTTGACCAAGACGGCATTAGGGTTACTAATCCCGTTCAGTTCTTTACTGATCCACCTTGGGCGTCATGATTGCATTTTTTATTTGCAAGATACTCAACGAAAAAGACAAGAGCAATGCCTAAGGTAAAGAAGAGGCATGACTGGAGGAAAAGAAGGGATGTTATGTCTGGAGCGATTGGCTCTAAAGGCTTTAGGGCACCTGTTACGGGATCTTGGGCCAGAGTCCAAAATGGCCACACGCACTTTAGGGCGCCCACCATAAAGCCGACAAGTGTGGCAATAGTTGCCACGTGATAGTTAGCAAGTAGGTAACGCACAACGCGTGCAAAGACAAGTGCGCCAAGCGAGATGCCAAGCACCATGCAGGCCACTATGCGAAAGGCGGCAAAGTCAAACACCCCGGCTTTGATGCCATCTACAAAGGCAACTAAGGCGCCAAGAATGGGCCCATACATGCCTAGGATGTTTAGTATGTAACTTCCTGATATGCCAGGAAGCAGCATGGCTGATATTGCGAGGGCTCCGCAGACTATTACAAACAGGTCATTTGGCGTGCCATCTTGTGTAGGGACAAGCTCTGTTCCCGAAAGCATATAGGCACTAAATGCCCCTAAAACAAGGCATAAAAAGGTTTTTGCCGTCATAGCAGGTAAAAGCCTAGCGCAGAATATAACAGAGCCTACAACAAGCCCCATAAAGCCTGAGTAGAGTAGCGGCCTATACGCCTCATGGTTTAGGCAGTACTGAAACCCCTTTGCAAGGGTAATAAATGAGCATGCCACCCCAAAAATAAAGGTAGCTAAAAACTGCCACTCAAACTTCCAGCGAAACAGGGTGTGAAAATTGATGCTACCGATAGCCTGCAAAAGTTCTTCGTAGATACCAATAATGAACGCTACAGTGCCCCCTGATATGCCGGGAACAATATCTGCCGCCCCTACCGAGACGCCTGAGATAAACGTTCGTAAAAACGAACTGCGCATTAAATAACCTCTAAAGCCCGTGCAGCATAATAAGCAATAACCATCAAAAAGAAAAAGGCAACAATCCAGAGCGAGCCGGGCATCCACTTAACGCCTGCGCCGTGATTGCCGCGCGGCTCTAAGGTGCCGATGCCGTAGGCGAAATCTTGGTTTATGGGCTTTCTAAAAATATCGGCCCCATCGGCTACAAGCCGCTCGCCATCAAGACCTAAAAAAATGGCATACTGCTTAACAAAGCCTTGGGCATAGATAGGGGAGATAAGGCGCTCCATATGGCCATCTTCAATTGCCTGGAGATACCCAGAGCGAATCGAGGTGGAATTTTCTACATCCTTGAGCGATAAATTAAGCTCTTTTCGTCGTGAACGCAGCATGTCGCCAATCGACTTTAAATCTTGGATGTATAGGAAGTCCAAGCTACT
>JAFEGT010000046.1 GCA_018239765.1 Verrucomicrobiota bacterium | reverse complement strand
GATAAAGTTGGTGGCGCGATGCACATTTTCTTCCAAAATAATGCCGCCAAAGTCGTCGGCGCCGTAATTTAGTGCCTTCATCCCTATCTCTTTACCTTCGCTAAACCACGATGCAGCAACATGATCAAAGTTATCGAGGTAGATGCGTGCAAAAGCTAAAATGCGATAGTAGCTATCGCTACCTGCCCAGCCATGCACTTTGCGTCTAAGCGCTGTATTGTCTCTTTTGTAGCTCCATGGAATAAACGAGCTAAAGCCGCCGAATTGATCTTGTGCTTTACGTAGGCTATCAAGGTGAATGAGGATATCTTCAGGCTCTTCAACGTGGCCGTACATCATAGTAGCAGTGGTTCTAAAGCCTAGCTGATGGGCTGTTGTATGCACATCCATCCAGCCGCCAGGAGTCATTTTTTTGGGTGATATGGCAAGTCGAACGCGCTCAGATAGTATTTCGGCGCCTCCGCCAGGCAATGTTCTTTGCCCTGCATCCCAAAGGGCTTCGAGTGCTTGACGTACAGTCATTTTGCTCACATTTGCTGCATTCCAAATTTCAATGGCGCTATAAAAGTGAGGGTGAATTTCAGGGTAGCGCTCGCGAGCTGCTTTTACGAGGCTAACGAGGTAGTCTACAGTAATTTCTTCGTGAACACCGCCTTGCAATAGAACTGTGGTGAGCCCTGCCTTTCTTGCAAATTCAAAATGCTCCATCACTTCGTCTACTGTTTTAAAGTAGGCATCTTTTGCACTTTTTTTGCGGTAAAAGCCGCAAAAAGTGCAGTCGGCATTGCAGATATTAGTGTAATTTGGATTTGAATCTAAAACAAAGGTAACAGCCTTTTTAGGATGTTTTTGAAAGCGAACAGTTTGTGCGAGCTCTTGCAGTTCTTCAAGTGGCGCAAATGTAAAGAGGCGAAGGCCTTCGTCGTAGGTGATTCTTTTCATATGGCATAACGTAACACAACACTTGAATTTATTACAGCGAGAATCTATTCTAAGCAGTCTACATCATACAGAGTTTATATGAGCCAAGAAAACATTCCTGAAAACATTACTGCAAACGTGTCTGAAACCGTTCCCGCAAACGACGAAGTCGTTATTCTCCATGAAGAACAGCCACATCCTGAAGATCATCCAGCGCCAACAGAGGCAAGCCTTGCTGATTTTGAGCACTTTGTAAAGGCTCTTAAGGACTGTGCGGAACCAGAGCGTAAGCTTGATATGGCTATACAGTTTATGCAAGAAAGGCTTGCACAAACAGGCGTGCCACATTTTAAAGAGTTTTGGGATGCTCGTAGGCTTTGTCTAGACCTTTTTAAGGAAAATATCAACCCGACAAGCCGTGTGCATCTTTGGGCAAAATATAGCGAACTCTGCCGCCAGGCACGAAGACTAAAAGAGATTTTTGATGAGCAGAGCGCCTTTGCTGCTGAGCAGATTGAAATTGCAGTTGCGGCTATTGAAGCTGAAATCGCCCAATTTCCTGCTGTATTAGAGCAGCAAAATATGGAAGACTTTGTTGTTTGCCATAGCCTGCAGAATCATCAGTCAGAATATGCGATGATGCAGACTGAGCTCAATCTGCTAAACACCTATGCAACTAAAACATCGGCTCTACGTAAAGAGCTTATTAAAACAGAAATGCGCATCCGCCAAAAAAACAAGTTTTTTGAGCGCCTATCAAAGCTTGGCGATGCGATCTTCCCGCGTAGAAAAGAGCTAATCCAAAAGGTCTCCAAAACGTTTGCAGATGATGTAGACAACTTTGTAAAGACAACCTTTGTAAGCGAACTCAAAACTGTGCAGCTTTTTAACGTGCGTGACGAAATTAAGGCTCTACAGAGTATTGCAAAAGTGCTTACACTCAATACAGAGGCTTTTTCTTCGACCCGCAAGACATTGAGCGAGTGCTGGGATAGCATTAAAGATGTTGTAAAAGAGCGACGAAAAGTAGTTGCAGAACAAAAAACAAGCTACAAACAACATAGAGACCATTTTGTTGCAGAAATGGAAGCGCTCAAAGCAAGTTTTGAGGCAAATCAAGAGACAGTGCATGCTATAGATGCAAAGCTTGATGATTTGTCAAATCGCATGCGTGCAACGCAGCTTGGAAAGCTTGAAATTCGCGAACTGCGAGATATGATGCGCGATTTTCGCTCAGCACTTTCACAAAAATCGCATGCTGAAGATGCAGCGCGTCGTGAACAGGCCTCTAAAAAAGAGCAAGAAAAGCGAGCTCGTAACGAAGCTCTACGTCTCTCCATTCAAAACCTTGTGATTGATGATGATGCTGAAAAGGCTTTGGAAGCCCTTGCAAAAGAGGTTTCAGCCGTCGCAGGTTCAAAAGCAGAAAAGCAAGAATTTGAAAAAATTATCCGTAACGTCCGCGATGCTATCGCTGAAAGAAGGGAGCAGAAGCTCTTAAACCTTTCTGCAGATGACAGGGAAGCTCTTGATAAATTAAAAGAGCTCCTTAAAGAGAAAAAGCAAACTCGCCAGGCTATAAAGGCTGAGATTGACAAATGCAAGCGTGAAAGTGGCTTATCGGGGCTTGATTTTGCTTTAGGTCTTCAGCTAAACGACATGATCGAAAGCGAAAAAGAGCGTCTTGAGAAGGTCGAAGCAAGCATCGACGAGATCGAAACAAAGCTTGCCAAACTCCAACGAAAATAGGATTTCCAACTCTAAACGATAAGAACGATATAACGATATGAACGATAAAATACAGAAAATAAATATGTATTTTATCGTTCATATCGTTATATCGTTCTTATCATTAAGAATTTACCATCCCATTAATCATGCTAATTTTTTATAGGGGATGTATGAAGCTGGTTGTGCTTGATCTTGATGGGACGCTCTCATACGATAACGTAAGCTTCGCCTTCAGCAAATTTCTCTACAAGCGGGGAGTGTTAAGCCCGCTTAAAATGTGTAACCTTATCATATTCTCCCTACTTTTTCGCTTCGGTCTTATTGCTGTAGAACGCGTGCACAAAATAGGATTTCGCTATATCCTGAAAGGTAAGACCGTCGAAGAAATAGCCTCCCAAGTTAACCTTTTTTTACCCGAATGTCGCTTTCGCTTAGAGCTTTTAGATCTGCCTCATGATGATATGTGGCTTCTTTCAAGCTCTCCTGATTGCATTGTAGAGCCAATTGCAGCCTCATTAGGCATCAAAACAACCCTGGCAACAAGCTATATAATAGAAGAGGGGCGCTACGTTGATATCGCCCAGATCGTAACAGGGGACGTAAAAGCCCAATTTCTTAAAAGCTCGGGATGTAAAAGAGAAAACATCGTGGCATATAGCGACAGCATTCATGACTTAACTGTCTTAGAATTAGCAGGTTCTGCTGTTGCTGTGGCGCCGGATTCAAAGCTCAGAGCGCTTGCCACCGCTCGCGGCTGGCCAATTCTGGAATAAACTGTTGCCCATTTTGTGCAAAAACCATAGTATCCAGTTTATATGAGCAATCTTAACCACGGATGGTATGGCTAGAAAAATAGGAATCTTTGGAGGCACATTCGATCCTGTACACAACGGTCATGTAGCGGCTGTTGTGGCTATGAAAGAGGCTCACCACCTAGATTCTATCTTCGTAATCCCTGCCATGCGTAGTCCACATAAATCACGCCTAGTTCCTGAAGAAGCCAAGCATCGCCTGCAAATGTTAAAAAATGCCTTTAAACCACTTGAGTACTGCACTGTTCTTTCAGTGGAGCTCAAGCGCCCAGGCCCTTCCTATACAATTGATACAGTGCGCGAGCTCATACGTAGCACCCTCGTAAAAAAAGGCGACAGGCTTTACCTTCTTTTAGGCCAAGATCAGTTTGACAAGATAGATACATGGAAAGAGAGTGATGAACTTTTAAAGCTTACAACCCCAATTGTTTTTGAGCGTTTTGGGCCAGTGAGTTCAACCGATGTGCGCAAAAGATTAAAGAAAAAGCTTTATTGCGGACATCTTCTTAATAACCAAGTTTACAACTATATACAACGCAAGCAACTTTATGATTAATGTACCTTATAGCGACCAGCATTTTCTCGAGCAGATCTGTCAGATTCTTTTTGATAAAAAAGGATTTAACATACTTACCCTCGATGTTCGTAGTAGCTGCACCTTCACTGACTATTTCGTCATTGCTGAAGGCACTGTTGAGAAGCATGTTCAGTCGCTTGCAAAGCAAATTATTGATGCCCTTGCGGAAGAAGGAAGGCACCCAATTCATGCTGAAGGTCAAAGACAAGGGGACTGGATTGTACTTGACTACTCTGAGGTTGTAATACATCTTTTTACCCCCGATATGCGCGAGAAATATGAGCTTGAACAGCTCTGGCAAAATTCTGAAATTGTAGACGTTTCTATTCAGACAAAACTGGCGGGTATGTCGAGGTAAAAAAAGTTTCGTACCCGTGCCCCTGCCCGTGCCGGTGCCCGAAAAGTAAACAACGCCCCTTCGGGGCTTCAGGTGAATAAAAATTTAAATTATCCGGGCACGGGCAGGGGCACGGGCACGGGCACGTTTATTTTTCTCTCTATACGAATAAGGCATATTAAGTTATACTACCCTCACAAACTAGAGGATATGTATGGCAAAGAAGCGCATAGTGGTTACAGGAATGGGTATTGTCTCCTGTTTTGGCCAAGATGTAGATGTTTTTTATGATAACCTACTTGCTGGCAACAGTGGAGTTCAACCGCTTACCCTTTTTTCAGCCGAAGAATATCCCACTAAAATTGCCGCAGAAGTGAAAAACTTTGAGGCAGGCGACTATATCGATAAAAAACAGGCTCGTCGCGTTGATCGCGCTATCGCATTTGCAATGGTATCGGGCAAGAAAGCGCTCGAAATGGCAAAGTTAGGTGACGATTTTGATAAAACACGTGCAGGCTGCATTATCGGTTCTGGTATTGGCGGCATGAGCACCTTTGCAGATAACGTACGCGTATTGAACGAGCGCGGTCATCGCAAAATTACCCCTTTTCTTATTCCCTTTATCCTTACCAACATGGGTTCTGCACTTTTGGCGATGGATATTGGCTTTATGGGTCCTAACTACTCAATCTCCACTGCATGTGCAACGAGCAACAACTGCATCATAGCAGCAGCTGAACATATTAGAAACGGCGAAGCTGACATCATGGTCTGCGGCGGCTCTGAAGCTCCACTTTCACCTATAGGTCTTGCAGGATTTTGTGCCCTTAAGGCGCTATCTGAACGTAATGATGAGCCTGCAAAGGCATCAAGACCGTGGGATAAGTCTCGAGATGGCTTCGTAATGGCAGAAGGCGCTGCATGCCTTGTGCTTGAAAGCCTTGAGCATGCCCTCAAACGAGGTGCGCCAATACTTGCTGAATATATGGGCGGAGCGCTTACATGCGATGCTCACCATATGACAGACCCACGTACAGATGGCGAAGGTGTTCGTCTCTGTGTAGAAAAAGCACTTGCTGATGCTGGAGTGAAGGAAACAGATGTAAATCATATCAACGCCCACGCTACATCGACGCCTGCAGGCGATCTTTGCGAAGTGACAGGACTAAGCCGCATCTTTTCTCAGCCAGAAAAAATCCTCATGAATGCGACCAAATCGATGATCGGTCACTCATTGGGAGCTGCAGGTGGTATGGAAGCAATAGCTGTTGTGAAGGCAATACAGACAGGCTATGTGCACCCGACAATCAATTTAGATAACCCAGAAGATCTGCCTTTTAAGACATCGAAGCAAAAAGAGCGCCTCGATGTGTCAGTAGGCATTTCGAACTCTTTTGGCTTTGGCGGACATAATTCCACCATCCTTTTAGGGCGCTACAGAAGTTAATTAGCAATGCGTTATGATCAGTCATTCGGAATAGTCCCACTACAAAAGGTAGCGGGTCGCATGTACGTCTTCATTATCCGCCATCGCGGGGGTCACTGGACGCTTCCAAAAGGTCACCCTGAAGGTGAGGAGACGCCCTTAGAGTCTGCCCAGCGCGAGCTTTTTGAAGAGACAGGCCTCTCTGTCGATCGCTTTATTTCAGAAGAGCCTCTTATTGAGTCGTATCAATTTTCAAGCCGTGGAAAACCAATCCATAAGACTGTGCATTACTTTATCGCTGAGGTGTCTGGAGCTATCCGCATTCAAAAGGAAGAGCTTCAAGATGGTAGGTGGGTAGAGCTTGTGCGTGCGCACAGGTTTGTCACCTATGCGCAGATGAAAACACTGCTTAA
>JAFEGT010000045.1 GCA_018239765.1 Verrucomicrobiota bacterium | reverse complement strand
GCACGCACACGGGCACGGGCACGGGCACGAAATTTTTATGAATAGGTCATCAGTAGGGCCGAAGCAGTCCCTGCAATAAATGGATTTGTGTCGTTTTGCAGGATTTGGGCTAGGCGGATGCCATCTTCACGTCGGCCTGACATAAAAAATGCCTTAGTAAGGTTTAGCAAGGTAGGGGAGTGATCAGCTTCAAGCTGCAAAGCCCTATCGAGGTATTTTATCGCCTTTACAGGCTGGTTGGTTTCTACGTAGAGCGCGCCAAGTGCCTGGGCATCATAGGCGCTATCAGGATCAAGTATCACAAGAGCTTCAAAGAATGGTAAAGCGATTGAATATTTACCCTGGCGTATATAGGAATAGCCTGCATTGCGGATTTCATCTAAATGCTCTTCTGTCCAGCCAAGCTTTTTTTGCCAGTTTATACGACTCATGAGCATTATCCTTGTAAGAATTGGCCGATACGACCACCAATATAGCGTAGGAGGGAATTTATCTCTTCTATCTGTTTAAAGCACGCCTTAAGCACCTTGCGCTCACGTTCTTCCTCTACAGTGCGGCATTCTACCTCTTCTATGATCTCTTCATCCTTTTTTTGCTCATCTTCATGCTCTTTATTGCGCTCGCCCATAAAGGGGATAATGCGGTGGAACGAAAAGGGGGAGCGTCTCTGGGATGTGTAGCTTCTAGGGGCATAAAAATAGGCCCAAGGGGAGCTCAGTGTGGCAATCCCAAGAAGAAGGTCCAGTTCGGCAAGTTTTGGGTATAGGTCTACAATAAGGGCTTGGGCGGGTACTCCGCCGGCTTCCTTTAAATGGTACTGCGACATCACCTGCTCTATAAGCTGGGTGCGCCGTGCGTACTGGATATAGATCCCTATGTCAAACTTATCTATGGTTACTGCTGGCATGTAAAAGCCCTCTTGATTTCCTTATAGCTACCTGATATTATTGTAGCACGAATTTTTTATTTTTACACCTGTGCATATTTCAGTATTACAAGACCCAATTTTAGAGCTTTTTAAGGATAAAAAGCTTAACTCCTTCATCGATGCCACATTAGGTGCGGCAGGACATAGCCTTGCCATGCTTAAAGCACACCCAGAGCTTACCTGTCTTATTGGTTTTGATCGAGACCCTTCTGCGCTTGAGATCGCAAGATCCTTACTTCCAGAGGGATCGATTCTTATCCACAGCAACTTTCGCCACCTAAAACGCAACGTTTCTACCCAGGTAGATGGCATTCTCTTTGATATTGGCGTCTCTTCTATGCAGCTTGATCAGGCAGCTCGCGGCTTTAGCTTTATGCAAGATGGCCCGCTTGACATGCGTATGGATAGCACGCAAACGTTCACGGCTGAAGATGTGGTCAATAGCTATCCTGAAGACAAACTTGCTAACGTTATCTATGAATATGGCGAAGAGCATGCTTCAAGACGTATTGCTAAGGCTATTGTGCAGGCAAGAAGAAAAGAGCGAATCGTTACAACCCAAAGGCTCGTTGCTGTTATTGAAACGGTGTTGCCAAGGCGCGGTAAAATTCATCCTGCCACAAAGACCTTTCAGGCTCTTAGAATCGAAGTGAATGCAGAACTTGATTCCTTAAAAGATGCACTCGATCAAGCGCTTGAATTATTGGCTCCAGGTGGTATTTTGGCGGTGATTTCGTTTCATAGCTTAGAAGATCGCATTGTAAAAAATCACTTCCGCGCGCAGGATAAAGAGCAGTTTTTGATCCTTACAAAAAAACCAACTATTGCATCAGATGCGGAATGTCGGGCAAATCCCCGATCACGTTCAGCAAAACTTCGCGCCATTCAGAAAATATGAGCATAATTTCAGTAGAAAATTTGCATAAAACCTTTCGCATTTCAAAAAGAAAGCCTGGGTTTTTAGGAGCGGTTTCTGGGCTTTTTTCGCGTGAAGTTCACGAAAAGGTGGCACTTGATGCTGTTTCGTTTTCGATTAAGGAAGGCGAACTTGTAGGCTATATAGGGCCAAATGGCGCTGGAAAAAGCACAACGGTCAAAATTCTTTCGGGGATTTTGGTTCCTGATAGCGGCACAGTGTCTGTTATGGGAAAAACGCCCTGGCAGCATCGTATAGAGACTGTGCAGCATCTTGGTGTGGTGTTTGGCCAACGTACGCAGCTCTGGTGGGATCTTCCCGTCATCGAATCCTTTGAACTTCTTCAGAGTATCTACAGAATCGAAAAATCGGCCTATAAAAGCAAACTCGATGAGCTTGTGGCATTACTTGAACTTGCTCCACTTTTAGATGTGCCTGTACGAAATTTGAGTCTTGGACAGCGTATGCGCTGCGATATAGCCGCATCGCTTCTTCACTCACCAAAAATACTCTTTTTAGATGAGCCAACTATTGGGCTTGACGCTGTAAGTAAGTTTGCTATTAGAGACTTTATACGTAAACTGAATCAAGAGCATAACGTCACAATACTTCTTACCACGCACGATATGGACGATATTGAAGCGCTTGCAAAGCGTGTGCTTATTTTAAACGAAGGCGAGATCTATCTCGATGGCACTATCGATGAGCTCAGAAAGACTATGCTTCCAGAGCGGCGTCTTATTATCGATCTTAACCAGGAGCATGATACGGTGCATGATCCTGAAGCGTGCCTTATTAAACAAGAAGGCCACCGCGTTTGGCTGAGCTATAATCCGCTCAAAACCTCCACAACCGATCTTATTGCTCGCGTTACTCAAAACCACGCCATACGTGACCTCTATATCGAAAATCCACCTATAGAAGAAATTATTGCAAAGTTTTATCGCCATGCAGAGCTACATTAAACTGTTTGCTACACGAATACATGCGCTCTTTCAGTATAGGGTAGCCGCCCTTGCTGGCATCGCTACGCAAGTTTTTTGGGGATTGCTCTACACTATAGTAATAGGTGCATTTTATAGCGAAAGCCCCGAAAGCAGCCCTATTGCTCTTCAGACGGCAATTAGCTTTGTCTGGATTAACCAAGCCTTTTGGCTGCTTGTGCCGTGGAATGTAGACAAGCGTATCGAGGGCCAGGTTTTGAGCGGTGCAATTGCCTACGAGCTTATCCGCCCACTTGATCTCTATTGGGTATGGTTTTGGCGCTCGCTTGCCTTTCGCATCGTTCCAACAATTATGCGATCACTTCCCATCTTTATTGTTGCGGGACTTTTTTTTGGTCTTGAGCGGCCAGCGTCGGGGCTCTTTTTTCTCTCACTCCTTTTTTCTACGCTTCTTTCAAGTGCCATGACGACGATAGTGATGATTTCTCTTTTCTGGACACTTTCTGGAGAGGGTATTTTACGGCTTTTACCTCATATGGCAGTTTTTCTTTCGGGCCTTGTTGTGCCCATACCATTTTTCCCCGATTGGATGCAGCCATTTATGCTGGCGCAGCCCTTTAGAGCCGTTGTTGACATTCCCTGCAGGTTTTATACAGGCCTTATACCTTTTGATGAGTGTGGCTATTACTTTGCCATTCAGCTTGGCTGGGCACTCTTTTTTATTCTGGCGGGCAGGTGGCTTATGGATAGAGCCCTTAAAAAGGTGGTGATTCAAGGTGGGTAACATTCGGCTCTTTATCAAGCTTATGTCGATATCGGTGCGCTCGCAAATGCAGTATCGAGCCTCTTTTTTTATGCTGGCTTTTTCGCTTTTTCTTTCAAGTTTTGTAGGTATTGCGGGTATCTGGATTCTCTTTGATCGATTTAAACTTGTTGCTGGCTGGAACTTTGCAGAGGTTGCAGTACTTTATGGTATTGTCCATATGGGCTTTGCCATCTCTGAGGCCTTTGCAAGAGGACTTGATAAGTTTGATCAACTGCTTATTATGGGTGACTTTGACCGCCTCTTGCTGCGGCCTGCCGGAACACTCTTTCAGGTGGCAGCATCCCAAGTGCAGCTTATGCGTATAGGTAGGTTTTTGCAGGGGCTTTTCGTATTTTCCTTAGGGATTCATGAACTTGGTATTTCGCTCTTTTCTTATCAACTTTTTGTGCTTGTTTTAGCGATTTTCGGTACAGCGGCACTTTTTTATGGCCTGCTTGTATTGCAGGCAACAATTGCCTTTTGGACTACTGAAAGCCTAGAGTTTATGAACATAGCTACCTATGGTGGTCTTGAGGCGTGCCAGTTTCCTATCACCATCTATCCAATGCTGTTTCAGATTATCTTCACTTATATTATTCCTCTTGCTTGTGTGAGCTATTTTCCAGCCTCAACCATTCTTGGTCACAGCCATAACCCTTATGCCTGGCTCTTTCCTTTTGCAGGCGTTATTTTTCTTGCCGCAATGTGCTTCTTTTGGAATTTTGGTGTACGTCGCTACACTTCTACTGGTAGCTAATAACTCCTTTTTGTATGCTAGCTCACATGCGCAAGATCTGGATGATATTTTCTTTACTTATTCTTTGTACTGGGCTGTCGGCCTCAAGTAAGAAGCTGCTTGTATTGATCATAGCGTCGGACAACCACCCTGCATTCCTAGAGCTGCAGAAGATCTGGTCCTCTTATATGAATCGCTACCCAGATGAGGTCACAGCCTATTTTATTAAGGGCGATCCTCTTTTGGAAAAGGACTTTGAACAGAGGGGCAATACCTTCTACACCAAGACAGTCGATAACTATAAGCCAGGCATTTTAAAAAAGACGATTCTCTCTCTTCAGGCCTTGGATGGGCAGCTTGATTCTTATGACTATGTGCTCAGAACCAATCTTTCGTCTGTATATGATTTTCCTAAACTTTTGCGATTTCTTGACACGCTGCCAAAAGAACGCTGCTATGCAGCAAGGCCGCTTTTACCGAGTTATGAGGTGCCAAAAGAGTATGCAAATGTGCCTTTTGGTTGGGGCGCGGGCTTTATTATTTCACCTGATGTAGCGCGTCTGATTGTGCAAAAGCGTGAACAGCTCTATGCCAAAATAAACGATATTCCCGATGACGTACTTGTGGGGGCGGTTTTGCATGAGCAGAAGATCCCTATAATCGCAGTACCTTTTGTTACCTTTACAACACGAGAAGAGTGGGAGTCACAAAAAAATAGCCTTCCTCAAGAGGTGTTTCACTTTCGAGCTAAAAGTCACTATCTTACAAGAACTCTTGAAGATTCCTACGAAGATGAGCTCTACATTGCATCACAGATAGCCCGAAAATTTTATCCCGATATTCAGCTGCCGGATCGTTACCACTCCACCTATCCGCTTGAGATCGCCTTGGAAACGGTTTATGAATACTATGCAGCCTACCCATCGTTTGCTAACGAATATATGCCTTATGTAAAATCGCTTGCTAAGGAGTGTAGATCCTGCTGTGAAATAGGTGAAGACGACCTTATCTGGACCTGGGCTGTAGCACAGGGGTTACAAGAAGGTTCTACTATTGTTGGTATATTTAAAAAGAGGCCTCCATCGCAAAAGCTGCTCCTTGCAAAAAAGCTTACGGCAGAACATGGCATTGATTTTTCGCTTAAAGATGACGTTGAGCCATGTGATCTTCTTGTAACAGATGGCGTGCCTTCAGAGCATAGCAACAAGTATATTGTGCTTTATGGCAAAACTGATCGCTGGCCTATTGCCCGTGATTTTTTGGTAAACCATTCAGGATGGAAGTTAAAGCTAAATTGTGAAAAATTTATAGTACTGGAGAGGGTGTAGTATGTTTCTATTATGTTGTATGTTGGCGGTTATGCCATTTCCTATACAGTTTAGCATTCCTGAATCGAAAGTAGTTCCTTGCGTGCCTGATAAGGAGCAAGCCTTTGCAACGGTGAACCCATATGATCGCTCAACCTATATCTATGATAATGAGAAAGATTATTATGAGGACTACCAAAGGTCCTACTATGCGATTACCTGCAAAAAGGCAGGCTGGGACTGCATGCGCCACTACGAAATTTTAGCTAATGGCGCCATTCCCTACTTTGTAGATCTTGATAAAGCACCCGATGACACCATGGTCTTTTTGCCTCGCGAGTTAATTTTGGAGGCGATGCATCTTGAAGGTGTTGATAGAGAGACTATGACGATCGACTTTGAGCGGTTTGATAAAGCTCGCTATTTTGAGATTGCAGAAGAGCTTCTTGAACATACAAGGCGCTATCTTACCACAAGGAAAATGGCAGAGTATGTGCTTGAGCGCGTAAACTACACGGGAAATGGCAAGGTTCTCTATATTTCCGGCTGTCTCTGGCCCGACTATATGCGCTGCACACTTTTAATAGGCCTTCGTGAGGTTTTGGGAAATCGTCTGATTGACTATCCACAGGTGCCGCATCTCTACACTTCATATCCTCAAGAGGCTATAAAAGGGCTTTATGGCAAGGGAATAAGCTATAGCCGTGTTCTTGAGAATCTGCCAATCAATCGCGACAACATCGAACAGAGAATCCGCGACAAGGAATTTGACCTTATCGTCTATGGCTCGGTTCATCGAGGGCTTGGGTATCACGACCTTGTTAAAGAGCTGTATCACCCTGACCAGATTGTCTACATTTGCGGCGAAGACATTCATGGCTGTGACTACTATCACCATCACAATCTTTTCTTAAGAGAGTTTGACTGGAATAGAGAAAAAAGCCTCGGCAACTAATTTCTTTGCGTCTTCGCGCCTTCTGTTTTTTCTCTGCGTTGAAACAAGTCTCGCACGTTGATTAAAATAGGCTTACAGCATCTTTTCGCAATGGTGTGTGATTTCTCAACCGCAGAGCCCGCCGTCGGCGGGCTCTGCGGTTAATTTTTCGTTTTTTTATCGTTATATCGTTATATCGTTTTTATCATTAAGTTTGTATTCTATCCTGCTTATCCTGGCGCTTGCGATCCTGCGAATCTTGTTATTTTTTTAGTTGTCATTAGCCTGATGCGTACACCTGCTTATCCTGCCATTTTAGACCATAAACTAAATTTGTGTATGACCTTATGACGCTGTTGAAACAAAAACTCAGGTTATTAATCTGGCATCTGTTGCTCTACTTATGCTACACTGCCGGCATGAGTTTTGTAATTAGGCTTTTTTGCTGTATTTTCATTTTGGGAGTTACGCTCTTTGCCTATGTGAGTAAACATAATGTGCTCACAGAGAGGCGTATGCGCACACCCCTGCTTGCAAAAGAGCTCCAGGCTATAGAAGAAGAAAATGTGCGTCTTCGCTTTGCCATCGAGAAGTTTGAAAACCCAATACACCTCATGGAGCTTGCCCGTAAGCCTGAATATTCTCACCTCAAGCATCCACTCGTTTCAGACATAGTTATTGTGGAGGCATCATGAAGGCAAAAACACGTGTGCTTATACTTGGACTCGGCCTCTTTTTTCTCTTTTCGCTCCTCATTTTTGTCTTTTTTCGCATACAGATAGTCGAAAGGCTTGCCTGGAAGAAAAAAGCAATGGCCCAGCACTACTTTACCATTCAGGAGCCAGCCACAAGGGGAACATTTTGGGCAAATACCAGTCTTAAATATGGCCATCCAGATACTCCTCAGAAGCTTGCTGTTGACATCAGAAAGTATCATCTCTACATCGATCCCAAGGCGCTTCCTCAAGAGCTCAAAAATGAAATCGCGCAGAATCTCCTTGCTCTTAGCAGCCCTACAGAGCTTGAACTCAAGCGATTTATGCCGCAGTTTACCAAAAAAAGTCGCTCAAGAAAGCTTGTAGCGTGGATGGATGAAGATAAAAAGCAGAAGATCGGCAACTGGTGGTATCCATATGCCAAGAGTCATAAAATTGCCTCGAATGCTGTCTACTTTGTTCCCGATAACCTGCGCTCGCATCCATTTGGTAAGCTTTTAGGGCAGGTTTTGCACACCGTGCAGATGCAAAAAGATGAAAAAACAGCGCGCTTCTTGCCGACAGGCGGTCTTGAGCTATCCTGCAACAAGTATATAAGCGGTAAAGCCGGAAAAAGAAGGCTGATGAGATCTCCTAGGCACAATTTAGAGATTCAGCAGCTGCTTGTAGAGCCAAATAATGGCGCAGATGTCTATCTGACGATAAATCATGTGCTTCAGGCAATAGCCGAAGAGGAACTTGAAAAGGGTGTAAAGAGCTGCAAAGCAAAAACTGGCTGGGCGATTATGATGAATCCTCACACTGGTGAGATCTATGCCATGGCGCAGTATCCATTTTTCTTTCCAGATCAATACCCCATGTATTTTTCTCGCCCAGAGCTTACTCAGCATGCTAAAATCAGAGCCATTACCGATGCAAATGAGCCAGGCTCCACAATGAAAGCAATTACAATTGCAATCGCCCTCAAGGCAAATCGTGAGCTACAAAAGCAGGGTAAGTCGCCGATTTTTCATCCACTTGAAAAGATCGATACGTCCAAAGGTAACTTTCCTGGTAGGGGCAAAAAGCCGCTTAAGGATACACACTTTCACCACTACCTCAACATGTATCTGGGGCTGCAAAAATCTTCTAACATCTACTGCGCAAGACTTGTTGAGAGAATTGTGCAAACTCTGGGAGAAGAGTGGTACCGAAATGAGCTGCAAAACACATTCGGCTATGGCAAAAAAACCGGAATAGAGCTGCCAGGAGAAAGTGCTGGAGTTATGCCAACACCTGGAAAAAAACATCCCAATGGCAAACCAGAGTGGTCACTTTCGACTCCCTACTCGCTTGCGATGGGATACAACATCCAAGCCAATAGCGTGCAGATGCTTAGGGCTTGTAGCGTGATTGCGAATGGGGGATATTTTGTTGAACCGACCCTCATAAAAAAAGTAGTAAAAAAACATTCTGATGGCAGCGATGAAATTTTACTTGATCATACAACCCCAGAGAGAGTAGCCTCTTTTCCGAAAGTATTAGATGATGAGGTTATTGTTGAAGTAGTAAAGGCCATGAAATGTGTAACAAAACCAGGCGGAGCTGCTGCCAGCGCCGATATTTGGGGCTACACTGAAGCTGGAAAAACGGGAACAACGATGAAGCTTCAAGGTGGAAAGTACACAGAAAAGGGCCATTTTGCTAGTTTTATAGGCTTTACACCGGTTAAAAAACCTGCCTTTGTGCTTTTAGTTGCTATGGATGAGCCAGCAGTAGGATTTGTACCGGGAAAAGGACTTAACCACATGGGTGGAACATGTTCTGCACCGGTCTTTCGTGAGATCGCAAGGCGCACTTTAGAATATCTCGGTGTAGAGCCAGATGATCCAGGCGGCTATCCAAAGAGAGATCCTAGGCACGATCCTGCAACTGCAGACTGGTATAAAGAGACTGAAGAGTTAAAAAAACTCTATGAACAATGGAACGGGAAACGTCAATAATGAAATTAAAAGTATTACTAAAAGACCTTCCAGATATACAGATCAAAGGTTCAAAAGAAATAGAAATTACGGGCATCACTTCAAATTCTAAGCTCGTAAGTCCTGGCTGCCTTTTTGTGGCAAAAAAGGGTAGGCTCGTAGATGGCACTACATTCATTCCTGAAGCTATTTCAGGAGGTGCTGTAGCCATTTTAACCGATATATATGACCCATCGCTCAAAAATGTCACTCAGCTTATACACCCAAATGTAGTGCAGAGTGAAGCAAAAGTGGCTGCAAGCTACTACGAACATCCCTCAAAAGAGCTTTGGATGGTAGGTGTTACAGGAACAAACGGCAAGACTACGACAACCTTTGCAATTAAGCATCTTCTCGACGCAAGCCTTGTGCCAACCGGTATGATTGGTACCATAGAATACGTTGTGGGCCCAAGACGCTACATAGCAAGCCGCACAACGCCCGATGTATGTGCCAACCATAAACTCCTTCGTGAGATGGTGACAGGGGGGTGTAGAGCCTGCGTTATGGAAGTAACTTCCCATGCATTAGATCAAGCTCGCGTGGCGGAGGTCGAATTTGATGTTGCCGTCTTTGCAAACTTTAGCCATGAGCATCTTGACTACCACCACACCATGGAAGAGTACTTTAAAGCCAAGGCAAAACTGTTTCAGGGGCTTAAAAGTAGAAGCGTTGCGTTATTAAATGCGGATGACCCTTGGGTGATGCGTTGTAAGCACCTGACAGCATCCTCTGTGATGACCTTTGGTATCGACGAGCATGCTGACCTTATGGCAAAAGACATACGCTTTGATCCAACAGGAACACACTTTACAATAGAATATGCGCAGCAAGAGATGGCCTTTTACTGGCCGCTTGTAGGACGCTTTAATGTCTATAATGCCCTTTCAGCTATAGGTGTGGGCATTATCAAAGGCTATCGCCTTGATGAAATCGCCACGCGCCTTGCAAGCTTTAGATCGGCTCCTGGACGCTTAGAGTCTATTGAAAACCCACTAGGCCTACAGATTTATGTAGACTATGCCCATAAACCAGAAGCTCTTCGCAACGTCCTTGAGACATTGAAGGAACTTGCGCGCGGTCGTATTATTACAGTCTTTGGCTGCGGTGGTGATCGCGATCGCGATAAGCGCGCACTTATGGCAGAGGTATCTGAAGAACTTTCCGATGTGACTATTGTGACAAGCGATAATCCTCGTAGCGAAGATCCTCATGCTATTATTCGCGATATCTTAACAGGGTTTCGTAAAATTCATGGCCATCATGTAGAAGTGGATCGTAAGAAGGCCATCACACTTGCCATCAACGAAGCAAAACCGCAGGACATTATCCTTATTGCGGGTAAAGGCCACGAAGCACAGCAGGTATTTGCGTCGCACAGTATCGACTTTGATGACAGACTTGTCGCGCGCGAATGCATCGAACAGCTCTACCTTAGCGCGAGGTAAGATGAGGTGGTGGTTAGTTCTCATTGTTCTCTTTACTTCGTGCGCAAGGCAAAAGCCGGAACGCTTTTCTCGTGAGGCTATTCGACGTCCTAAGGCATTGCCTATCATTATTCTTGATCCTGGCCATGGCGGGGCAAATGACGGCACAAAGATGGCAATGGCGCCCTACATTAAAGAAAAGACGCTGGCGCTCGATACAGCGCTTAAGGTGCGCGATATTTTGGAGCAGTGGGGCTACAAGGTGCGCATGACGCGCACGCGCGATGTCTTTATACCGCTTGCCGAAAGAGTAACCTTTGCTAAGCAGCATCGTGGCTATGCCTTTATAAGCATACACTTTAACCACGCTCCGAATAAAAATGCCAATGGCGTAGAAATTTTCTACAGCCACAAAAGCAACTTTACACCAAGCTCCAAAAAGCTTGCAAAAGATGTGCTTGATTCAATCTGCAAAAGAACCCAGGCAGCCTCTCGAGGTATCCATCCGGGTGACTACCATGTTTTGCGAGAAAATGGTGCCATGCCGGCAATTCTTGTTGAAGGCGGCTTTTTCTCAAATGTCTCTGATGCTAAAAAGCTCTCAAATCCGCAGTATATTCGCACGCTTGCCTATTCTATTGCGCAAGGTATAGACGACTTTGTGCAACAAGATTGTAGGTGATATACTACAACTTGCCCCTACCGCTCCCTTGCCCCTGCCCTTGCCCTTGCCCGCTAATTTAAATCCCTCTTGATAGCGCCATTATAACGCACCTAACGGGGCTTTAGTGGAATGAAGTTAAAATAATCTGGGCAAGGGCAGGGGCAAGGGCAGGGAACGATAATTCATTTCAAAGGATTATGATAGTGCGGCAAGAGAACCTTGCCGCACGTGTAGAGACTAGATTAGTCTGCGATGCGTGAGAGTGTAAACGATGGGTTTGCAACCCAGAGCGCACCGTAGCTTACAAATGCTGGTATAATACGCAATTGAAGCTGTGTACCTTGGTTTAGTCTGATGATCTGCTGACCAGAGATCACTTCGCTATCTACTGAATAGTAGACATTTTCTGTATCAATGAATTGGAATGGATTTGGATGTAGTGGTACATCAAATGCCGCATCATAGAGCTGAACAAAAGCTCCGTTCAAGCATTCACCTTCGCCCATGCAGCCAATAGTGAATGTCCATGTAACTAAATAGGTGCCTGATTCATCGATGCGAAATTTGGTGTAGTCAGAAAGAACAGGGTGTGTCACGTTTCTTGGGCTACCAGTTTCATTTGTGTCGAAGATCATTGCAAGTGCATATGGATCTGAATCTGGTACTTCTACAAGCACAGATGTGAGGTCTTCAGGATTAAACTCAACACTAAGATCAAGATTCTCAGTGTAAGCACCTACATATGCATCATCAGATGATGATGAAGATGAATATGATGATGAAGATGAGCTGCTTGATGACCAGTGAAGGGCATTAGCTTTTGCATTTTTTGCAGCAGGTTTGGATGCAGGTTTGACAGCTGCTTTTTTTGCATCAGCAAGTGCCTTCTTTGGTTGCGGACGAGCAGCAGGCTTATCAGCGATTTTTTTGGCTGGTGCTGTAGCTTTAACATCCACTTTAGCTTGAGGAGCTTTTACCACTGGTTTTACGGCAGGAATTGCAGCCTTAGCAGGGGCTGTGGCTTTAACAGCAGCAGCTTTAGCAGGAACCGCAGCCTTAACAGGAACAGCAGCCTTTTTTACTGGCATTGCCGTCTTAATTGCTGTTGCAGGTTTGACTGGTGTTACAGGTTTAACTGGTGTTACAGGCTTGGCAGGCACTGCTGGCTTTGGAAAAACAGGCAGTCTTGATTTTGCAGGCTCTACGGCAACGGCTGAAAGTTGTGTTGCAGCAAAGAGCGCTGCAATTGCAAATGTCGTTATCTTATGCATAGGAACATCCTTTTTTTGCGACTCACGATACACGTGAATCTGGGTTCCCATTTACGGTAAACATTTACAACATTTATGCCAATTAAAAAACTGAACAGCCTTTTGTAAAAGTAAAGCCCACGGAAGAGCGATGACTTGATGACTATGGGGGCCCTGCCCATATGCGTTAAGCTAAGATAAATGGTTGGCTTTCAACAGCCTGAAGGGCTGCGTTATGGTCCAATCACCATGATAG
>JAFEGT010000044.1 GCA_018239765.1 Verrucomicrobiota bacterium | reverse complement strand
GCCTCTACAGGACTCAAAATTTTTATCCTTTTCAATACCCTGGCCTCCGCTTACGCTCCGACCAGGGCTATATCATGCCGGCCCTTCAGGCCTTAGTATCATGACGTAGCTCTAGTTTTGCAAGAGGCTCCTAAGACCAAGAATAAGATTGGCTTAGCGCTCTTTGTGACTTTGCGGTTAGTAAAAATAATCGATGTTGAAAGAAATGCCGGCAGCTTCTATAACGCAAAAAATATGGAAACTATTGTTAAAGGCATTATTTTAATCTCGCTACTCTTTTTGGCAGCAGCCTACATGACACTGCTCGAAAGAGTGCTTATGGCACGCGTGCAGCTACGAATCGGACCAACAAGAGTGGGACCATTTGGGCTTCTACAACCTATTGCGGATGGCATTAAGCTGCTTACCAAAGAGCGCTTTCAGCCAAAAGGCGTCGAAAAATTTACCTACTGGCTAGCTCCCGGCATCTCAGTCTTTATTGCTCTTGCCATCTTTATGCTGATTCCGTTTGGCGATACTCTTGAACTATTTGGCAAAACAGTATCACTAAGCATTGCTGATGTTAATGTGGGAATTGTCTTTTTGCTTGCACTCGGCTCACTTGCGGTGTACGGCGTTGTGCTTGCTGGCTGGTCATCAAACAACCGCTACTCACTTCTTGGCGGACTTCGCGGCACAGCCCAAATGATAAGTTATGAAATTCCTATGGGTCTATCTATACTCACTGTAGTGATGATGGCAGGCACCCTTAACTTACGTGAAATTGTTCACGCCCAAAAAGAGAGCTGGTTTCTCTGGACAAACCCCATAAGCTTTTTGATCTACTTGATTACTGCCTTTGCCGAAACAAACCGCGCTCCCTTCGACCTTCCCGAAGCAGAGCAGGAGCTTACCGGCGGCTATCATACAGAATATGGCGGTATGAAGTTTGCCCTCTTTTTCTTAGCGGAATATGTAAATATCTTAGCGGTCTCTGCCATTGCCACAACGCTTTTTCTTGGCGGCTGGTATGGTCCAGGGGACATTCCCCTTCTTTGGTACTTTTTGAAGGTATTTTTGTTTGTGCTCTTCTTTATGCTCGTTCGAGCGACACTCCCACGCTTTCGCTACGACCAACTGATGAGCTTTGGCTGGAAGGTGTTAGTACCGCTTGCTACGCTTAACTTTCTTATAACGGCCTATTTTATTTTGGTGTGAGATGAAAAAACAGTTGATGAGAGTTTTGGCAATGCTTCGTGGCCTTCTTATTGTAGCCAAATATGGCTTTAAGAAGCCTACCACCATACGCTACCCAGAAGAAAAAAGGACTTTACCGCTTGCATCTCGCGGCCGTCACTACCTTACAAAATGGCCAGATGGCAAGGAGCGCTGTGTAGGCTGTGAGCTTTGTGCCATCGTCTGCCCAGCACAAGCAATATATGTAAAACCCGCTTCTAACACTCCTGAAGAGCAGCATTCGCATGGTGAACGCTATGCTAAAGATTTTCAGATTAACATGACGCGTTGCATCTACTGCGGATTGTGCGAAGAGGCATGTCCAACGGGAGCTATTATTTTAAGTAACGAATATGAACTTTCTGCCTATTCGCGTCAGGATCTTATTTTTACAAAAGAGAAACTTACAGAAAAGTTCCCTGGCGAATCTGGACGCGATCCAACGAGAGAAATTTAGAGATGATAGTTTTAGCTCCGCTTATAATACTTTCTGCTTTGGGCGTAATCTTTGCAAAAAAGCCTGTGCACTCCTGTCTCTCCTTTTTGCTTACACTTTTTGGCCTTGCGGCACTCTTTCTTGAGCTTTCTGCTCCCTTTATTGCTGTGATGCAGATTTTAGTCTATGCAGGAGCGATTCTTGTTATCTTTATGTTTGTGATCGTGCTGTTTCAAGATGCCTATCTCGCTATAGAGGAATATAAAGCCTCTGTAAGGCGCGGCTGGCTTCTCTTTGCAGGGATTCTTTTTTCAGCAACGCTCTTTCTTCTCGGAAAAGAGCTTTTAGGAAAAGATCTTGCAGCTATAGACGCTAAAGGCAATATAGAATATGGAACGGTTCAAGCAATAGCCAAAACGCTCTACGTTGACTTTTTCTTTCCCTTTGAAGCGGTAGCCTTGCTCTTTTTAGTCGCCATTGTGGGATCTTTATACATAGGAAAAAAAGTAAAATAAGATGGATATTACCCCCTACCTCTACATCAGCTTTGCACTTTTTGCTATCGGCGTTCTAGGCGTGCTCCTCAAGCGCAATGCGCTCATTATGTTTTTGTCGATAGAACTTATGCTTAACGCCGCCAATCTCCTCTTTGTAGCATTTGCACGTCAGCGCGGCGATACTACAGGCCTTGTGTGGGTATTTTTTGTACTTGTGCTTGCTGCTGCTGAAGCTGCTGTCGGCCTTGCCATAATCATAAATCTCTTTCGCTCCAAACAGGTGGTGGATGTGGATCAGTACAATACGTTAAAGGGATAGCATGCTTTATACCGCACTTTTTTTACCTCTTGCTGGTTTTCTCTTCTTGCTCAGCTTTTCTTCTGTACTCTCAAGACGCGTTATCAACATCGTGGGTCCGCTCACAATACTTGGCTCATTTATCTGCTTTTGCACGCTATGTAATACAGATGTAGATGTAACACTCTTTACCTGGATTGCCCCACTGAATGCAAATTTTAGCCTGCATCTTGACACGCTCTCTCACCTGATGACGCTCATCATTACAGGCGTTGGCTTTTTGATTCATGCCTATTCTACAGGCTATATGGAGCACGATAAAGACCTTGCACGCTACTTTTGTGTGATGAACCTTTTTATCTTTAGCATGCTTCTGCTTGTACTTGCCTCAAACCTGCTCTTACTCTTTGTAGGCTGGGAAGGCGTCGGCGTTGCTTCATACCTTCTCATCGGCTATTGGTATCAAAAAAACTCAGCTCAAAAAGCTGCCAAAAAGGCTTTTGTAGTAAACAGAATTGGCGATCTTGGCCTGCTCCTAGCAATTTTTATGAGCCTGCAGCTCTATGGCACAACCGATATGGCCACAATCAATAGCCACGGCGTAGCTCCCACACTGCTCGGCCTCTTTTTATTTTGGGGTGCATGTGGAAAGTCTGCCCAGATGCCGCTACACACATGGCTTCCTGATGCTATGGAAGGCCCCACACCAGTCTCCGCTCTTATCCACGCTGCTACCATGGTAACAGCAGGGGTCTATCTTGTTGTGCGCATGCATTTTGTCTTTGATCCAACAGCTTTGATGGTGGTAGCTACTGTTGGAGGCATCACTTCGCTCTTTGCAGCACTCTCAGCCACAAGCCAGACAGATCTTAAGCGAGTACTTGCCTATTCAACACTAAGCCAGCTTGGGCTTATGTTTTTAGCAGCGGGATGCGGCGCCTATGTTGCGGCAATGTTTCACCTTACTATGCACGCTTTTGTAAAGGCTCTTTTATTTCTTGCGGCGGGTAACGTCATCCATATGCTGCACGACGTCACTGAAATGTCTCAGATGGGAGGCCTTGCCAAATACCTCAAAAAGACAAACATCTTCTTTTTGTTGGGTGCGCTTTCTATGGCAGGCATTCCACCTCTTGCCATATTTTTTAGTAAGGACATTTTGCTTGAAGAGATCTCCTCACACACCTTCTTTTATCTACTAGGTCTCACCGTATCGCTGCTCACGGCCTACTATCTTATGCGTGCCTATATGCTTACCTTCCAAGGGCCCTTGCACGCAAAAGCGCCAGAACATGATGCTCCCAAGTCGATGATGATCCCTGTTGCAATCCTTGCGCTACTTTCTTGCTTTGCAGGATTTCTACAGTCTATACATTTCTCCTGGAGCGTCTGGGTTTCAATTGCTATTGCTGTTCTTGGCGTCGCCATAGGCGTATTTTCAAACAAAGTATGTGCAAAGTTTTTCTATGAAGCGTTTTATATAAATCAGCTCTATGATGCATGCGTTGTAAAACCGCTACGAGCCTTTTCTCAACTTGCCGGCTCCTTTTTTGAACCAAAGCTCTTTGTAGGATCAATGGATGAGGCTGCTTCCAGTGCAAGCCAAACAGCAAAGCTGCTCCAGCTTGTGCAGACAGGATCTATCCGCTCCTATATCGCATGGATTGTAGTTGGAGCAAGCTTTGTCATTCTCTATCTTATAGGTGTCTTATGAAGCAAAAACTCGCCTTTGTACTCAGTCTCATACCGCTTCTTGCGCTTATTTTTGGCAACTGGAATGGTGCGAGCTTTGATTATGTATGGATCAAAGCACTCTCAGTGCACTTTCACCTGGGTGTCGACAATCTATCGCTCATATTTTTATATCTTGTAGCAGCTATTGTGCCTATTGCCATACTGTCCAAAAAGTATGACTCCACACTCTTTTATGGGCTCATATTTTTAACCGAAGCGCTCTTAATTGGCCTCTTTACTGCACGCGATCTTATCACCTTTATCTTCTTCTTTGAAGCGGTGCTGATTCCGCTCTACTTCCTCATCGCCAAATGGGGCGACGAAAAGGCAGCCTTTACCTTTATTATCTACATGATTGCAGGATCGTCGCTGATGATTGCAGGCGCTCTTGGCCTCTACCTTGCATCTGGATCATTTGATATGAATCAAGTACAGGAAATGCCTCTACTTGCATTTGTTTTTTTGCTTGCCTTTGCTGTAAAGACTCCCCTCTTTCCCTTTCATGCATGGCTGCCAGATGCCTACTCAAAAGCTCCCGTGCCTGTTACTATTTTACTTTCGGCACTGCTTTCTAAAGCAGGAGTGTACGGCATACTTCGCGTATCATTTGGCATCTTTCCGGCCACCATGCAGGCATGGAGCCCGATTCTTCTTATTCTTGCCATCATCGGTGTGCTCTATGGTGCTTTTTGTGCCTGGTCAGAGCTTGACTACAAAAGGCTTATTGCCTACTCAAGCTTCTCTCACGTAAACTTTATCTTAGCTGGCCTTTTTGTGTGGAACAGCATGGCACAAAACGGCGCCATCCTTGCCGCAGTCAACCACGCAATTACCATCACTGCCCTCTTTCTTGTTGCCAGCTGGCTTGAGATGCGCATCGGCACAACGAAATATGGCAATGTCTCTGGCCTTACAGCCTTTATGCCAAAGCTTGCATGGCTTACACTCTTTTTTGTGCTCTCTTCTGTTGCACTGCCCGGCCTTAATAACTTTGTAAGCGAAGCTATGGTCCTCTACGGCCTATTTCAACAGAGCATCTGGCTCTCTGCCACACTTGGCCTTACAGTAATCTTCTCTGTGATCTATATGCTGCGATGGTTCCACAGCGTTTATTTTGATGCACCAAAGGCATCTATGCAGCTTGCTGACATTCAGACAAAAGAGTTTGCTTTAGCCATACCGCTTGTAGCGGCTATTGTATGGCTTGGCATCTATCCAGGACCGATACTCGCTTTAATTATGGGGATACGATGAATTTACACGACTTATTTGCCCTATCACCCCTTTTAGTACTTTTTGGAGCAGCACTCCTCGTGCTTCTTCTTGATAAGCACACACAGTATATCACCTTTTGTGGACTTGTTATTGCTGCCATTTGTGCCTACATAGCACCCGCAGCCACAAATCCGCTCCTTACAGAATGGCTCGTCTTTGACAACCTTGCACGCTTTTTTTCGCTGCTCTTTATCGCCATTGGCCTTGGCACACTGTTGATTTCGTCCAACTTTTTTGCTCGTTTTGCTGTAGGCAAGACCGAATTTCACTTTTTGCTGCTGTCATCAATCTTTGGCCTCACCCTCATCAGCTCATCCAAGGACTTTTTGACGCTCTTTATAGGGCTAGAGACTCTCTCGATCGCGCTTTACGTACTTTGCTGCTATGTAAAGACATGGAAGGCATCACCAGAGGCCGCCTTTAAGTACTTTTTACTTGGCTCAATTTCGACATCGATTCTACTCTTTGGCATCGCCATGCTCTATGGAGCTACGGGAAGCACAAAACTGAGTATGCCATTATCAACGGAGCCGTTTTTTCTTGCAGGCATGGCACTTGTTTCAGTGAGTCTACTTTTTAAAGCTGCTATTGTGCCCTTTCACATCTGGACGCCAGATGTGTATGCCGGCGCACCAACGCCAGTAACGGCGCTTATGGCCGTTGGCACAAAGGCGGGAGCCTTTGCTGCGCTTATCCGCGTTATGCCACTGCTTGATCACACTGTTTTAGAATATTTGGCCTTTGCAACACTTATCTTTGCAAACTTTGTTGCGCTACGGCAGCGAGAGATGAGACGCTTTTTTGCCTATTCAGGAATATCCCATGCGGGCTTTTTGCTGCTTCCTCTTATAGCGGGCACAACAAATGGAATGCTCTTTTATCTTGTGGTCTATGCGGCAAGTACACTTGGAGCTTTTGCCTGTTTGTCTGTTGTGGATACGAAAGAAGAGGGTGTAACGCTTGATGATCTGAAGGGACTCTTTTATAGCTCACCTCTGGTAGCGAGCTTCTTTTCGCTCTGTTTACTTACCCTGGCAGGTATCCCGCCGACAGTGGGCTTTTTTGCTAAGCTCTACCTGCTGCAAGCTGCCTACAGCGCAGGCTACACAGCTCTTGTGATCGTAGCGTTGCTTACAACGATACTTGCAGCCTACTACTACCTTCGCATCATTGCCGTGATGTGCCAACAAGCTTCCAACCAAGAGCAACGTAGCACATTTGCTACAACGGTTGCCATTGGAGCATGTTCCGCGTTGATTGTGCTTTTGTCAATCTTCCCCGACCTACTCACGTAAGAACTTAAATGATAAAAACGATATAACGATAAGAACGATAAAAACAGAAAATTTATCTTTTTTATCGTTCATATCGTTATATCGTTTTTATCGTTATTTTAAGCTATCATGTTCCTAGCTTGAAGTAGCCTTTGAAGAGGATATTGCGAGCATCAAGTTCCAAAATTGGCAGTGCCTTTTCGCGCACATTATGCCAGAGATTTGCTACAGTCCAAAGAGCTGTAAAGCGAGCGCTCTGGTTAATTCCAGGAACTCTTGTGCTGTTCAAATAGTTTAGTGGACGCTTTGAAATTGGCTGCAGCACTTTAGCACCCAAAATAAGCGCCTGTGTTGCCACAGTTTCAACTGCTGCTGTTACGGCTAAAAACGGAAGAGCAACCTCTGTCACTGCGCGCTTTGTGATGTTGATGATTGAGCGCAAAACGGTTGGCTTTGCTTCAACTTGAGGATTTCTCCAGTTCATAAGCTCAGTCATGCGTCTACTTGACCAGCAGAGTGGAACAGAAATCATATCGCTCAATGCTGTTCCAAGGGCAACAGTCATAGTTGCTAAGTTTTTTTCCAATTCAGCTCTTGTTGCGCCAAAAGCAGTAACTAAATCAGAAATAGGAGCGCTTACAACCACTACTTCAGCTTTCTTTACTAGCGCTTTTTCCCATTTGGTAATCTGCTTTAAAGTGATCTCTAGTTTCGGATTCTTTTCTAACTCTCTCGTGACTTTATTAAAAAGAGCTGGGCACGCTGTCTTATCTTTACTGAAATGTTCAAAAACAGACTCTGCGCTCGCTTCTGCACGCATATGATTTAAAGTTGCAGACATTGACATGGACATAGGTATTTCCTTGGGTTATTTGCCCAAATAGTATACAGACTTACTGCAAATAACGGTAGGACATCTCGCTGACAGTGGGCTTTTGTCAACCTTCCCCGACCTACTTCAGGCCTGAAGGGCCGGCATGATAAAGCCCAGGTCGGAGCGTAAGCGGAGGCCTGGGAAATAGATATTTTTAATGTTCTTGAGGCCTGAAAGGCCGGCATAAATTCGAACTAATGCCGTCCTTACAGGACTCAAAAATTTCTAGGTTACATGACCCCAGGCCTACGCTTACGCTCCGACCTGGGCTATGATATGACGGCCTTACAGGCCTCAGATTAAGATTAAGAGTCTATTTCGGCATTACAGGCTTAGAACAATTATAGCTTGAAGTAGCCTTTGAAGAGGCGGTTGCGAGCATCAAGTTCCAAAATTGGCAGTGACTTCTGTCGCACATTATGCCAGAGATTTGCTACAGTCCAAAGAGCCGTAAAGCGAGCGCTCTGGTTAATTCCAGGAACTCTTGTGCTGTTCAAATAGTCTAACGGACGCTTTGAAAGAGGCTGCAGCACTTTGGCACCCAAAATAAGCGCCTGTGTTGCCACAGTTTCAACTGCTGCTGTTACGGCTAAAAACGGAAGAGCAACCTCTGTCACTGCGCGCTTTGTGATGTTGATGATTGAGCGCAAAACGGTTGGCTTTGCTTCAACTTGAGGATTTCTCCAGTTCATAAGCTCTGTCATGCGTCTACTTGACCAGCATGTAACTCGACCGATGATATCGCTACCACCTGTACCAAATGTAAGAGGAGCAACCTGTGCAGCACTTGCTTGTGTATTCACTTTACCTGGCTTCACGAGCCATTCCGCTTCAAATTGTTTTTGAACAGTGCGAAAATCATTCCGAAGAAAAGCTAAAGTAGAAGACATTGTTGAGAAACTCATTTTATTTCCTTATTTTATTTGCTGTAATAGTATATATAATTACTGCAAATAACGGTAGGACATCTCGCCTAGGAAGTCATAAAAGACCGGATCTGTCGTAATATCGTCGATAATGCGGCAGGCAAGATCAACACGAGGGTCGCTTATATCGAGCTTTTCTCGCTCCTCTTCAAGAATTTCCCTCACAAACTGTGCATCATATGGTACATTTTCATGACGTATCCATTGCCAAATCTGAGAGCGGGCAATTTCCGCTGTCGCCAAATCTTCCATTAGATTATTTAATGTAACAGCCCCTTGCCCTTTGAGCCACGAAACAAGGTAGCGAAGAGCTACAATAACATTTTGACGAAAGCCTTGCTCGGTAACCGAGCCATTTGGCACCTTAAAATCTATAAGCTGACGGCCATGCACCTTCGGGCGCATATGATCTTTTTGATTAGGCCTCCCCTGCAGCGTCTCCGTAAAAACCTTCATAGCAACAGGCACAAGATCAGGGTGCGCAACCCATGTACCATCAAAGCCATCTTGCGACTCACGGATTTTGTCATCTGCCACCTTTAACAAGGCAGCACTATTAATTTGTGGATTTTTTCTACTTGGCACAAAGGCAGACATGCCTCCCATAGCATGAGCCCCGCGCTTATGGCAGGTGGTAATAAGCAGGTCGGTGTAGGCGCGCATAAAGGGCACTGTCATGGTGATTTGGGAGCGATCTGGCAGCAAAAGGCTCTCATCATGCTGAAACTTTTTGATAATGCTAAAGATATAGTCCCAGCGCCCTGCATTGAGCCCTACACAGTGATCTTTAAGCTCATAGAGAATCTCTTCCATCTCAAAGGCTGCCATAATTGTTTCAATGAGCACGGTGCAGCGAATGGTGCCCTTTGGCAAGCCAAGCTCCTCCTGCATTGCAACAAAAATATCATTCCAGAGC
>JAFEGT010000043.1 GCA_018239765.1 Verrucomicrobiota bacterium | reverse complement strand
GGCAAATCAAGCTGCTCTTCAACTTCTAGAGAGTTATGATCAGTTTCCGGCGGTTGTCGACTTAGCAACCCTAAACAGTACCGAAGGGGCAATTTTTGAAGGTGCAAATCCTTATGAGCAGATCGGTTGGTCTATAAATGTCGCCAAAAACTTTAGAGGCACTACGGATGCGCTACTTATCGGCTCATCAAGCAGAGGGGTTGCTGTTATGTTTGGGCAGGAGAGCGCTCAGCCTATCAACGTGAATAACCTTACGGCAAAAGAGATTCTTATCGTAAGGGGAGTCGGAGGCACGCAAGATGAGTCAAATCCTTTTGTTGGCAACAGCGAGGCGCTTGTTATTGGTGCTCCTGTAGATTCTTGCGCCTACGTTGTCTTTAATAAAAATCTGGCGGCAAAGAACTTTGACATCAAGACTTTGAATGGCTCAAATGGCTTTAGTGTATGTGATTCATCAAAAAATGAAGCGCTTGGTTATGCAGTCACTATTTGCGATATAAATGATGATGGCATCAAGGATTATATTTTGGGGGCGCCTGGGGTTGACGAGCAATCAAATGTGGTTGGTAGGGTTTACGTCATTTTTGGCACAGACGATGCTGTATGGCCAAATCCCTTTAACCTAACAACGCTTAATGGAAAAAATGGATTTGTGCTGCAGGGTGTTGAGCTAAATGATTTTTTTGGTAGTGACGTTGCATGCCTTTTACGAAACGGAAGTTCTGCACTTATTGTAGGAGTTCCAGGTCATAACGAGGGTGCGGGAGTTGTGCATGTTCTGTATGGCGGCAAAAAAGCGTATCGAACGCCGATAATACTTTCAAAGATTCCCGAGCCAGAAGGCTTTAGCATACATGGTAGTTCAATTTACGACTTTATCGGTCAAACGGTGCTGGCCGTTCATGATATAAATGGCGATGGTATCGACGATATAGCCTTTGCATCAGACACTAACAATAAAGTCTATGTGCTGTTTGGAACAAACGGCCTAAGGTCCGATCTTAATACTACAGATCTAGATGGCCATAACGGATTTATTGTAATTGGAACAAATAATGATCCTCAGGGTGCTACGGGGTTTGCTTGCTCTATAGGGGCTAGTATGATTAATGGCGATTCAATCGGGGATTTGTTCGGTGGAGCCTGCGTTGCCTCGCCAGGTTATCGAAATAGTGCCGGTCAAACATATGTTGTTTTTGGCCATAAAGGTCCTTGGAATAGGACAATCTATGTCGACAATCTTACCGGTAGAGACGGGTTTATCATAAATGGCGCCTCGCCAGGAGACATAAGCGGCGGCTCTGTAAACGGCATTGGTGACTATAATGCCGATGGTGCTGATGATATTGCTATAGGTGCTCCAGGTTCCACTGTAAACGGCGTAGAGCAGGCAGGAAGAGTCTACGTGCTATATGGCAAAAAGCGAAGCATCACAACTCTGCCGCCCACAGGACAGCCCATTGGCGCTATAGTTGGCCCGATTCTTGCAATTCTTGGATTCGTCACAGTTTTTGGGATTGCCGCATTTGCCTATAAGAAGCTTAAAAAACCACTACCTGCCACTCCATCAGAAGATACTCCTCTCGTGGATGTCTAGCCTATGTCGCTTTTATTTGCCTTTTACCCAGGCATCCAGGATTTGAGGGAGGTTTTTCCAGGAAATCGCTTCGATATTCGTGTCTAACTTTTGGTTTATGGGTGTTTGACAGATGACATACCCTTTTTGCGCACTAGAATTTTCGCGCATAAAAAGCACAAGATGTTTTGCATCCCTAAAGCTAGGGGAATCTGTCCATTTTACTTCGATTGGAAGCAGGGAATTTCCATAGCGAAGTACCCAATCAACTTCAGGACCATTGGCATCGCGCCAAAACATAAGTGTAACTTTTTCAGTTTGTACGTGAATCCACCGCATAAGTTCTATGCCGACAAACTGCTCAAAAAGCGGTCCCATGTATGATTCTGGAAGGATTGCTGGCTCTTCGGCCACCACTCGTCTTATGCCTAAATCAAAAAATAAATATTTTGGCGATTTTACAAGTTTTTTTCTGGTGCGGGAATTAGAAAAAGGCTCAATCCGAAAAGTTATAAGGCAATCCTCTAAGATTTGATAGTAAGAAGCAATTGTTGTGCGTGCAACCCCTACATCTTGCGATATTTTTTCAAAGTTTACGATATTACCTGATTCTATGGCAGCGAGCCTTATAAAATTTTCAAAAGCCCCTAAATTTCTGACTAGTGCCTCTGCCCGTATCTCATCTTCGAGGTAAAGATCAACATAGGAACTGAGTTCTTCTTCGCGCACGTCCAGATTTTCTTCGAGCCTGATAGCGGGAAGGGAACCATATGTAAGAAGGTCTTTGATTTCAGGTAAAGGCAGAGGTAATTCTTGTAACGAGAGTGGATCTAGATACAATTCAAGTACTCGACCTGGTAAAAGGTTCACTTCTGGGCCATGTTTTAACTTTCTTGCTGATGAACCGGTAAGTATAAATTGAGCTGTTTTGTTATCAATTAGATACTGTATGGCATCTAGTAAGATTGGCACCTTTTGGACTTCATCTATCACAACAAGGGGTATTCTCGGGTTCGTCTCTTTGCTTAACTGCTCTACTTCGCGAATGAGTCGATCGGGATCTTTTTCATATTGGCGTCGCACTTTGGGCACGAGCATTGAAATTATCAGGTCGCTGGCATGCCGTTTGATGAGTGTAGTCTTGCCTGTTTGGCGAGGGCCTAGAAGCAGTACACTTTTAAGACGTATCAATACGCGTTGTAATTTGCTCTCTAAAATTCGTTTTATATATGTCATATACACCTGATACTGACGTTGTGCCTTCTAGACTCGATTTTCCTGGAAAATCGATTTCTAATCAACGATTTTCCAGGAAAATCGAGTGTGAGGTAGCGAATTTTCTTTAAATTTGAGGGCTTATCACGAGAAAGATCCTGAAAAACAACAGGAATGATAAAAAATTTGTTTTATAACGGCAGCCAGCTGTCGCGGATGTTAAAGCGCTTTGATTTGTGCTTTTTGACTTCGGTTTCAACTAAGGCCTCATCAGTATCTAAGCCAAGTTTTTTCATAAGGCGCTGGTTGATCTCGTTTGCTTTTGCCAAGATTTCTTCTACGCGCTTTTTATCTTCAGCTGTGAGCTCCTTTTTCTTGCGAAGAGCCACAACCTCTTCCTTGGTAGTGCCAAGAAGCTTGTAGATGTTTGCAACACGCTTACGGATAAACCAGAGAAGGTGTTTTCGCAGAATGTAGAGCGGCGATACTACATATTGGTCGCTTGGTACTTGATCTTCGGCGGCTTTTTCATCAGCGACACTTATTGGGGGTACCGGTAGGGCTGCTTGGCCGCTGGCTTCTGATTCTGCAATAGATTCTGAGAGTGCCTGCTCAATTCTCCACTCGTTAATAGCCTCGATAACAGAATCGGCTGGAGAAGGTTTTGCTAAGTGGTGGCCAAAAAATATGACGGCACGCTTGTGTGAGCTCTCTTTTCCTGAGACAAGATTCTTCACAAACATGGTGTGCATGGCTTTATGGAGATTCTGTTCTACCTTATTAAAATCGATTTTTGCCATATTTTCCCTCTAAATATTTCTATACAATATTTTAATTTTAAAGTAAAAGGAGGAAATAGAGGGGAATCGGCTATGGAAGAGATAAAAGCAGACTTAGTCATCATCGGATCTGGGCCTGCAGGGCAGAAAGCTGCTATTCAGGGCGCGAAACTTGGCAAAAAGGTGGTAGTAATTGAAAAAGACCCTTTTCCAGGAGGTGCATGCCTCTATTCTGGCACAATTCCTTCTAAAACACTCCGAGAAGCTATTGTAAACCTGACAGACTTTAACAACCGCAACTTCTACGGCCAGGACCATCCTATACATGAAGTAACCATTCAAGATCTGAACTATCGCCTCCATAAGGTGATAGAAGAGGAAAAAAACATGGTTATACGCCAGTTTAAGAAAAACAATATCATGCTGATACATGGCGCTGCGCGCTTTGAAAATCCTCACCAGCTTATTGTGATGGATGAGGAGTTTCGTATACGCTATCAGATACTTGGCAGCTATATTATTATTGCGACTGGCTCAAAGCCGAGACGTCCCATAGAAGTACCCTTTGATGGCGAGGTTATAGTTGATTCATCATCACTACTTGCGCTTAATAGGGTGCCTAAAACGATGGTGGTGCTTGGTGGTGGCGTTATTGGCTCTGAATATGCCAGCTTTTTTGCCGCTCTTGGCACACAGGTGACAATTGTTGATAAGCGCGATCATATCTTACCGCTTCTTGATAGCGAAATCGGCATGCATCTGCAGACGGCGCTCTCAGAGATTGGCTTAAAGGTACTTGGCAATAAGGAACCTGAAAAGGTGTGGCGCGAAGATAACAAAGCGGTAGTGCAGTTTAAAGATGGCACTACAACAGAGGGTGAGGTGCTTTTGTATGCGCTTGGCCGTCAGGCTAATGTCGATGCACTTCAGGTGCAAAATGCTGGCCTTTCAATAGATAGTAAGGGGTATTTGCCTGTTAACGCGCTCTTTCAGACTATTGTGCCGCATATCTATGCCGTTGGTGATGTTATAGGAGGGCCATGTCTAGGCTCTACAAGTATGGAGCAGGGACGTTTGGCCGCACGTCATCCCTTTGGCGTTGAGACTCATCTTTTTCCGCGTATCTATCCTATGGGTATTTACAGTATTCCGGAAATTTCCACCTGTGGCTATACTGAAGAGGACCTTAAAGCACTTGGATTTCGTTACGAAATAGGCCGTGCCTATTACTATGAAATCGCTCGCGGCCATATTGACGGCTCAAATATTGGCCTTTTCAAGCTACTCTTTCATGCAGACACGCTTGAGCTACTTGGCATACATGTGATAGGTCGCGGGGCAACAGAGGTGATCCACATCGGTCAGGTGGCGATGAATTTTCATGCCCATATAGACTTTTTTATCGATCAGATCTTCAACTACCCAACCTACGCTGAGGGCTACCGCGTAGCTGCCCTCAATGGGCTCAACAAAATTAAACATATTCGGTAAAAAATCAACCCTTGATTTATATTTAAAATATTAGTATAATGTTGGTACTAATCAAGGGGTGAATATGACTTTTGTTCAGGTAACAAATAATAGGGCTACACTTTACTTTGATGATATTTATAGGCTTACAAATGGAGAATTTGAGGCTGTATGTAATAGCATTCCCGCGACGGTAACTGAGCTTCATCTTGATCAAAAGCGTCCTAAGAACGAAAGGCCGCAGCATGACTATAGCTGCCTTTCTCGTCTGAAACTCACAAGTCTAATAATAGTGGAACCAGAGCTTACGGATGAGGAGCTTGTAAGAATCGTGAGGCCGATTGGTCATGAGCTTGAGAAGCTTGATATTACAAGCTGTACAAGAGTTGCCCATATTGCCGATTGCAATCTCATCAACTTACGTGAATTTACATGTGGTCAGACATCGTTCGGTGATGAGGGCTTAAAAGAGCTCAGCGAGATGTGCTCTGATACTTTAGAGTCGCTCAATGCTTGGAGCTGCCTCATTACGTCGTTTCGGCAGTGTAGGCCATTTTCAAAACTCCAGACGCTTAGCCTTAGAATGTGTCCCAATTTTGGACAAGAAGGGGTTGAGTCTCTAAACGCTCTACAGGCACTCCAAAAGGTCGATCTTGCCTATAGCGCAGTGAATCCAGAGCCAGAAGAGGAAGAGACTATTACTCCTCTACCCAAGCCAAAATCGTGCCGAGAACGATGTGTTATGCTTTAATCTGACCAGAGTGGTATTTCCAGCGGCCGTTAAGCCGCTCAAAGCGGCTCTTTTCGGTAAAAGAGGCATCTTGGCCTTCTTGAGAAAGCGTAGCGCGAAAGGTGACGAAGTTTGCCTTTGCTTCCAGTATCTCTAACCCATCAAAGCTTGTGTTTTCGGCAAACTGTTCAAGCTCTTCTTTTGAGCCCATAGGCTGAATAGCTGTCACGATTATATAATCGATTTTTTTGAGTGCATAGGCACTGTAGCGAGAGCGCATAAGGGTAAGCGGTGTTGGTGCATCTACACCTTCATGGTAGCGCTTGCAGCAGTCGCTATAGGGCTTTTGGCTATGGCAGGGGCACATCACAGGAGTGCATTGATTAGCGTTTCAGCAAGCCATTTCTCATAGGCATCAGAGCTCCAGCCGCGGTCGAGTACAAGCATGCGGTAGAGGTCTCTTCCGGTAAAGGCCCACGCGATATCGCGTGCTTGAGCAAGGCTTAGCGTAGCTTTAAGCTGCTTGTTGGTAAAGAGGTGAGCGATGTTTTCTTCTTGACGTTGATAACGACGCGTCTCTTTATCTGCTTCCTGTTCCTTGAATTCTGGCGCAAGTAACGCCACACCATGCGTAAGAGACATTTCGCTTCGCTCAGCATCGTAGATTGAACGTGCAATTTTGGCAGAAAGCTCTAGCCTCTTTGTTGGCGATGATTCATTCTTTTCTGCCTCTACAAGGGCGTTAAAAGAATCTACAGGCAAGGCATCATCCATAATCGCGCGCAAAATGCCGCGTTTAGAAAGAAAGATGAGGTAAACCGTAGGAGCCGAAACATTTGCCATCTTGGCAATTTTTTCGATGGTTACTGGCTCAAATCCTTCCGTTTCAAAAAGGCTTTTAGCGGCGTCGAGGATGCGTTTTCTTGTGGCTTTCGCTTTTAATTTTCGGCTTTCGCCATTATATGCACGTTTGGTTGTCATTCCTTCATGCTACAAAATTTATCCAATATTTGAAAGCTCATAGATGAGCATTTCGCTATGCTTGCACGCATCTTCATACGGTGTATGAACGGAGTCTTTTGTGCGCTTTTTGGTTTTAGGCGATGAGTGAATAACAGCTTTGGAGTTGTTGTATTCAACCCAGCCGCTTTTCTCAAGCACGTAGCAGTAGGAGTGGGATATGCTGTCTCGACCAATAACTATCGATACAAGCTTGTAGCGTGCCTTTGAACCATCTCGAAGAGCTATCGTGAGTGTAGATGAAGGTTCTACAGGTGTTCTAGAGGCTTGATGCTTTGCAATGTGAGGGCGTTTGAGCAAGATTGGCAAAAACTTTGGAGCCTTTACTAAAGAGAGCCTGTTTTCTTTTATCACATCTTCAAGTGATCGTCTCTCGGGTGTATCTGTGGGATGAACGGTAAAAAGGAGCTCTTTTTGTTTTTTAGAGCCTGCATAGTATTCAACGGGTTTGACTTCAAGCTGCTTTAAAAGAAAGTTCATAAAGCGCACCTCTGAGTAGCCGCCAGTTTTTTTAACAGGCAGACCTGCAGTTCGTACAAGTTCTCGAAAGTCAACAACTTCCTGAGACTTGAGTTTACGTTTTTTTTGTCCGTTTTTGCCTCTCACAATATCGAAGAGGCGAAAAAGCTCCTTTTTAAGAGTGTTTTGTTCGTTTTTTACGGGCTTATATTCGCTTGTAAATACCTCTGATGCGCCGAGTGCCTGCATCACGCATATCATCCAGCATGAGGAGCTGTGATTGGTCATGCCTGCAGAATCAGATTCATTTGCGCCGTGGTAACGTACTATTTCAGTTTGCGGTTTCTGATAATCATAATTAGTATAATCCATCTATTATTCCTCTATTAAGATGGGCAATTATACTAGATGTGGGTAAATCGAAACGATAAAAAGGATATAATAATCGGGTCAGATCATCAATAGCGTTAAATTAAAAAAGGTTCTTATTCTTATTCTTAGTGAAAAGAAAGACAAGAATAAGACCAAGATCAAGAGCTTCTTGCAAAACTAGAGACACCTAAATTATCACTCTCGTAGAGAGTGATGGATAATAGCCCAGACCACCGACCCAAGGGAGGTGCTCTGGGGAAAAATATTCTAGAAAATTGCACCCTCGAAGATGGGTGCTGCTATTCAAAATTTGCAGCACCCATCTTCGAGGGTGCAAATAAAGGCTCGCGACACATTCCCAGGGCACCTACGGTGACCTGGGCTATAGTACACCACTCTCTTCGAGAGTGGGAAGTTCTCAGGCAAACTGCCTAGTTTTGCAAGAGGCTCTCAAGAATAAGAATAAGAACCTATAATAATAGATCTTATTTCGCGATGCGGTATTTGATCTCGTCCTTATCCATGTAGAGCTCGAGCGATTGACCTGAGGTGATTTCACCTTTCAGGATAGCACTTGAGAGCATGTTCACTACCTTCTGCTGTATCAGCCGCTTTAAGGGGCGAGCACCAAAGAAGGGATCGTAGCCCTCTTTAGCAAGGTAGAGTATCACTTCATCTTCCCAGTCAAGGCGTATCTCACGTTCGGCAAGACGCTTGATAAGATGCTTCATCTGGATCAAGACAATCTTCTCCATATCTGTCTCTTTTAGCGGCAAGAATGGGAGAATGTCATCAAGGCGGTTAATAAACTCAGGTCTAAAATGCGCCTTAATAACAGGATCCAAAAGTGTCATGATCTCATCTTTTGTAAGGGCATGCTTAGAGGACTGCTGCTTTTGGAGCAAGATGTCAGAGCCTAAGTTTGAGGTCATAATAAAGAGCGCATTTTTGCAGTTTACATGGCGGCCCTTACTATCTGTTATGCGGCCTTCATCAAAGATCTGCAGGAGTATGTTAAAGACATCAGGGTGTGCCTTTTCAATTTCGTCAAACAGCACAATAGCATAGGGACGGCGTCTCAGTGCTTCTGTAAGCTGTCCGCCCTCTTCGTAGCCCACATAGCCCGGAGGGGAGCCTATAAGCTTAGAAACCGAGTGCTTTTCCATGTACTCTGACATATCAAGACGTATGATGGCATCTTCTTGGTTAAAAAGCTGCTCAGCAAGGGCTTTAGCAAGTTCTGTCTTACCAACGCCAGTTGGTCCCAAAAATAAAAATGCTCCCATAGGGCGTGATGGATCTGCAAGGCCAGCTCTTGAGCGGCGTATAGCCTCGCATACCGCAACAACGGCCATATCTTGGCCAACAACGCGCTCTTCTATAGTAGCCTCTAGCTGCATAAGCTTTTCAGCGTCACTTGCAAGCATCTTTTGTACTGGAACACCTGTCCATTTTGACACTACGTGTGCAATAAGCGGCTCATCAACCTCTTCTTGAAGCAGGCGGCTTGATTTTTCTTTAAGAGAGTTTTCTAAGGTTTCCATCTCTTTTTGAAGCTCTGGAAGTCTGCTGTAGCGTAGCTCTGCAACTTTTTGGTAGTCGAGTTTGCGTTCTGCCTCTTCTTCTTGAAATTTGAGGTTTTCGATCTCGTTTTTCTTATCTTTTAGCTGGGTGATAATGCCCTTTTCTTCGTTCCAGCGCTTGTTTAAAACGTTGAGCTCTTCTTTAATGTTGGCAATACGTCCATCGAGTTTTGCAAGCTGCTCACGGCTTGATGGGCTATCTTCGCGCTTTAAGGCCTCTTGCTCTACGATAAGCGACGACAGCTCGCGCTCTTTTGTATCGATAGGTAGTGGCCGACTTCCTAGCTGCATACGGATAAGGCTTGCCGCTTCGTCGATAAGGTCGATTGCTTTATCGGGTAGATGACGGTCTGGTATATAGCGGTTAGAAAGTAATACAGCGGCATGTAGCGCAGATTCAGTAATACGCACGCCGTGGAAGATCTCATAGCGCTCTTTTAAGCCGCGTAAAATGGCAATTGCCTCTTCAACAGAGGGCTCCTTAACAAGCACAGGCTGAAAGCGGCGCTCAAGAGCGGCATCTTTTTCAATATGCTTTTGGTATTCGTTAAGTGTTGTTGCGCCAATGCAGTGCAAACTTCCGCGCGCAAGAGCTGGTTTTAATAGGTTTGCTGCGTCCATAGAACCTTCAGCAGCTCCTGCACCAACAAGAGTGTGCACTTCATCGATGAACAGGATGATCTGACCTTCGTTCTGCTCTACCTCTTTTAAAATGCCTTTCAGGCGCTCTTCAAATTCACCGCGAAATTTTGTTCCGGCAACAAGTGAGCCCATGTCGAGCATATAGAGCTGTTTGTTTTTTAGCGGATCTGGCACATCGCCCTGTACAATGCGCTGAGCAAGGCCTTCGGCAATAGCGGTTTTACCTACACCTGGCTCACCAATAAGCATGGGGTTATTTTTGGTGCGGCGAGAGAGCACCTGGATGGTGCGTCGAATCTCTTCATCACGGCCGATAACTGGATCAAGCTTGCCATCGCGCGCTTGCGTTGTGAGGTTTCGGCAAAATTTTTCAAGGGCCTGTAGGCCAGATTCTGCTGTAGGTGAGTCCATGTGTCTATCCCCGCGGATTTTTTGTATTTCTTTGTCGATATCTTTTTGAGAATATTTTGAGCGCTTTTTCCACGATGCAAAGGGCTCGCCGCCATTTTTCCAGTACACTGAAAAAAAGTGATCAGAACTTATGTAGGAATCATTCCACTCTTTCGCAAGAGCTGCTGCCTCCTGTATGCGGTTCTGAAACGATCTACCTGTTCCTGGCTGCTGTTTGGAGCCACTAAATGTGGGCAATGTTTTAATGAACTTTTCAGTTTCGCCCATTAAGGCAGCAGCATCAAGCTTAAGATCTTTTGAGATCATCTCAAAGTAGCCATCTTCCTGCTCTAAAAAGCTTAAGAGAAGGTTGGCCTCTGTAACCTCGGTCTGGCCATTGTTTTCAGCGGCGGTGAGTGCTGACTGTATGGCACTCGTGCACGCATCGGTAAAATTGTAGGACATAGTTACTCTGGAGTTTTAGCCCGTTTTGCACCAATCTTCTGTTTTTGTGCAAGGTTTTCGAGCTTAAAGTGTGGATCTCGTACAGTTTCGACAAGAAGAACTTTGTCGCCGGCTTTCCATCCCATTGTCTTTTTGCGAGAACGCGATGGAATATCGTAGATGTCGCCATTTTCTAGTACGATAAAACGGCCCATCTTTTCATTGGAAGCAATGGCATATTCGCCATATTCGATCTTGCCCTTTTTTACAGGGGGAGCAGGCGGCGGAACTTGCGCAGCAATCCAGCTGTTGAGGGCGGCTTTTTCTTCCTGAGAAAGCTTTTCGATGCCGCACGCTTTTTGTTCAGCTTCTGACATTGTAGAGAGCTCTACAGAGAAGAGGCTGCTGCTTATGAGAAATAGAAACAGTATCTTTTGCATGGTTTTCTCTATTTACGTGGGTTTCCGAGGGCTGTCTCACCGGTATCGAGGTTTGTAAACTTGTACTTGTAGAGGAAGTTTTCTGAAGCTTCCACCCGTATGCGGTCTGATGGGTTCCAGTTTTTTACTTTAAACTGATCTGTAGGTGCAACTTTCCACTGCGTGCCATCGGCAAGAGAGAGGAGGTCGCCTTGCGGCGTTGCGCTCTGTACGGCGATTGCTCCTACGTAATGTTCAGGAGATTCATCAGGCCTTTTACCTGTAGGGGATGGGCCGCTTACCATGTCAGCTTCAGCTACTTCACCACGTGAGATGTTGTGTAAAAGCCATGGGTGCATCTGGTTTGTGCCTGGCTGTACTTCCACAGTCTGACCCTTTTGCCAGTTTTGGGTGAGGTAGCGAAAGAAAGGGGAGATGTGCCAGGTTGAGCCATCTCGTAGGTCAATAAATTCGCCGTTGGTGCGCACGCGGTCAACCATCTGGTTGCTCTGAATTCGCTGGTTGATTTCGTCTTGAGTGAGCTCTGTTTTTGTTGGGTTTGCATGCGATGGCCAGCTCTGAATCCAGGATGATAGGTTCTGTCCGGGGCGATAGCTTGAGGACTGCTCAAGCACATGCAGCGTCCAGGTTGCTACCCACTGATCAAAGGCGCGCTTTTCTTCTGATGAAAGCTTGTCGTAGCCTATGCTTTTTTTCTCTTCCGGTGTCATAACTTGCTGGGCAGGTATACTTTCAGCAGCTAAAGGTGAGGTTACAATAAGCAGTAATAGCAGTTTTCGCATAGTCATAGTACCTCAAGAAGTTGAAGTTCTATCGTAGAACCAGCATCATTTTTGCACAAGCTGAAAGTCGTATGCAGACAAGTAATACGTTCGCTGAAAGAGTTATGCCGTTTTGACCCCGCTCCCTAGTTTTAGACGTTTCGCTTGTATTAGCGCTCGATTATTACAGTGATTTATTTGGTGTAAGAGACGTTAAAAAGGCCTCTACAGGCATACACAAGATGTTTTTCTTGTATAATCGCTCTTGGCCCCGATATAAAAAAATTCCTTTTGCTTCGGGGTAGTCTTCCATAAAGGCCTCAAGGGGCTTAAGATCATCAAGTGAGATGGTTTTGCTATTTTTTACTTCAATTGCCCAAAAGCCTAATGGTCCAAATAGGATAAAGTCAACTTCGACTCCCGAACGAGTTCTCCAAAAATTGAGGGTATGCTTGGCGTTTGTGTAGTCTTTCCACGCTACAAGATGCTGCGCTACAAGCCCCTCAAGGACATGTCCATCAAGTTCAGATTTTTGATCGTTTAACGAAAAGGGCCTTAAGGCTCGAAACACGCCGCAGTCAAAGAAGTAGAATTTTGGATGTACACTAAGCTCACGTTTTGCCCGATTTGTAAACACCTGAATTTGGTATGAGATAAGCATGTCTTCCAAGATAGAAATCCAGGAATCTACGGTTGTTCTTTTGACATGACATTCTCGTGAAATATTTGAGACGTTTAGAATAGAAGCGTGTGAAAAACTCATGGTTTGTAAAAACCTAATAAAAGGTTCGATGTTTCTCACCAAGCCTTCCACCTTTATTTCTTCTTCCAGATATAGTGAAATATAGCTTTCTAGGGTTTCCAGAGGCTTTTCCACAGAAAATCGAAGTGGCAAAAGACCAAATGCCAAAGCGTCATCAAGAGTAAAGCGATCAGCAATTTCTATAGCCATAAAGGGGTGCAGGACTTTCCTGAGGGCGCGGCCTCCCAATAAATCCACTCCTTCTTGCTTCAATTTTCGTGCACTTGAGCCAGTGAGTATAAACTTCCATCTTCGTTTCTCCTCAATAAGAAGATGCACTACCGACAACAAGTTAGGCACTTTTTGAATTTCGTCAATAACGATAACAGTTCCATCAGGTTGCGCTTCTACCAGTTCTTTTAACAGATCTGGGTCCGCTGAAAACCGAAGTCTGTCTCTAGCAAGGCGTAAATCAATAAGCAAAGCCCCTGGATGGCGAAAGGCTGCAAGTGTGGATTTTCCAGTACCTCGCGGCCCAAAGAGAAAATAACTCGTTTCGGGTTCTTCAAAAACCCTATCTACAGGCTGAAACTGCATGTTCATAAACTTGTTCCTATAACGCATTTTGACATCGCAAATGTCATTTTGAGTCTCATTTTGACATTTCCGATGTCATTTTGCAAGAGAATTCGAGATATTTCTGCATTTTGACATCGCAAATGTCATTTTGAGTCTCATTTTGACATTTCGGGTGTCATTTACAAGAAGCGACAGGCTTAAAAACGAGGACTTAACGGTTAATGATCGAGTAAGGGAAACTCGCCGGCAGACAAGCAATACGTTCGCTGAAAGAGTTATGCCGTTTGAAGATAGTCCTGCATATCTTCATCTGTTATGAGCAGCCCCAAGTTATAGAGAGGAAAATCGGGCTCTTTTGCTGCCTTTAGTAATACAGCAACTCTAACATAGAGGTTATGTTTCATTTCATCATCCAAAAATTCCGGAAGGTCCTGCTGTAATTTTTGAACAAACGCCTGGATGTTTCTGCTTGTGAGTTTTTCTCTTATGAACTGTTTCATCTGTTCTGTAAGGGGACTATCTGCAATCTTGAGCTTTCTCCATTTGTACTGATTTCCTATCTTATCACCGCTAGAGGGGTTTTTTCGTAAAAAGCTATTGGCGTTGTCGATAGTCTTCAGTTCGCTAATATTGCCTCCAATTTCCTTCACAAACCAATTTTCCTCGTGTCTGTCAAGGTTGCCGATAAGAAAATCAAAGACTGCCATTTTTTGAAAAAGTTCAAGCTCTTGAAGAGAGTATTCGTTTTTCTGTTCAAGATTCCCTACCAACTCTTTTGCCTCTTTAAAGGGGGTTTCGTCTCGGCTTTTTATAAATAGCTGAAAGGCCCCTTCCTTCCCTTCTAGCTTGACCATCTCAGATTCAGGGGAGAGCCCAAAACCAAAATGTCTGTCCAAATGATACGCTGCCACTTCGGCCTCTGCCTGCGCCTTTGATTTATGGCTTAAAAAGTAGAGTTGTCCGCCAAAGTTCCTTTTTACAGCA
>JAFEGT010000042.1 GCA_018239765.1 Verrucomicrobiota bacterium | reverse complement strand
CCTCGTAAGGACGGCATTGATTTCCACCCATAAATGCCGTCCTTACAGGACTCATGAACTAGTTATTCTGTATTCCTAGGCCTCCGCTTACGCTCCGACCTAGGCTATGATATGTCGGCCTTTCAGGCCTTAAGAGATTAAGAGCCCCTAGTTTTGCAAGAGGCTCCCAAGAATAAGAATAAGACAAGCTCAGCCACCTCTAAAGGCTTTGCTGTTTGTACCAACTTCAAATTTTTGATTTTTTGTAGACAAAAGATTTGAGATTGTGTAGAGAGGGGGAGAACGTATGATCTTAGGTCTTGCATGAAGTTTACAAAACATCCACTTTTTTATTTTTTATCGTTTGCGCTTGCGATCATCCTCTTTGTTTTGATCATGCAGCCGCTATCGATTTTGCACTTTGGCGAACAAATTGTAATGCTCTTCCCAGATGGGCTTGTAGCGCTGATTGAGCGCAATTTGCTTTTCGTTATTCAGGCGATGATGCTTCTGGTTATCATCCCAGTTTTCGTTATGACATTTATCTTTTCCTGGAAGTATAACGCAAAAAATCCAAAAGGTGAGTATGACCCAGATCTTGTTGACAATGTCGCTCTAGAGTATATCTGGTGGGGTGTTCCAATTGTTATGGTTACCATCATTTCTGCACTTATCTGGCACTATACCTATGAGCTAGATCCTTTTAAGCCGCTTGATAATAGAAAGCCGCTAAAAGTTCAGGTAGTGGCTCTGCAGTGGAAGTGGCTCTTCATCTATCCTGAGGCTCAAGTTGCAAGTGTAAACTTTTTGCAGATCCCAAAAGATAGGCCTATCCATTTTGAAATAACGGCAGATGCGCCGATGAATTCATTTTGGATTCCAAGTCTCGGCAGCCAGATCTACGCCATGCCAAATATGAAAACTCAGCTCAACTTGATTGCAAACTCTGCAGGGGATTTTCGAGGCTGTTCTGCCAATATAAGCGGCGTTGGATTTTCTGGTATGTACTTTACCACTAGGGCATCTTCGGAAGAGGAGTTTGAAAAATGGCTCAAAACGGCAAGTCAGATGCCATCAATGCTCAATATTGAAACCTATAATACGCTCGCTAAACCGTCGAGCTACAATCCTGTAGCTATCTATAAGCTGCAAGATCCTAATCTATTTGATCATGTACTCATGAAATTTATGCATCCACAGTGAGGAGACTATGTTTGGCAGACTAACAAAAGAAGCATTTATACACGATCCTGTCCAAAATGGCGCTGTAGCGAGCATGATCCTTTTTGGCTTAGCAGTAGTAGCACTCCTAACCTGGACAAAGCGTTGGAAGTGGCTCTGGAATGAATGGATTACTACCGTCGATCCAAAACGAATTGGCATAATGTACATTGGTGTTGTCGTTATGATGTTTGGCAAGGGCTTTGCCGATGCGGTGATGATGCGAATCCAGCAGTCGATCTCAGTAGGAGATTCTTTTGGATTTCTTACTGCAGAGCACTTTCAGGAGGTTTTTTCTGCTCACGGCACTACCATGATCTTTTTTGTGGCTATGGGAGTGATATTTGGGCTGATGAACCTTATAGTGCCCTTGCAGATAGGTGCAAGAGATGTGGCATATCCTTTTGTTAACGCACTTGGCTTTTGGCTGTTTGCGGCTGGCGGCATGCTTACAATGATCTCACTTGCTGTTGGCAAGTTTTCAATTGCAGGCTGGCTTGCCTACCCACCACTCTCAGGTATCGAATATGCCCCAGGCGAAGGTGTTGACTACTGGATTTGGGCTGTGCAGATTGCAGGGGTGGGAAGTACGCTCTCTGGTATTAACTTTCTTGTCACCATTTTGAAAATGCGCTGCCCAGGTATGACCTGGATGAAGATGCCGATTTTTGTTTGGAGTTCGCTCTGTTCAGTTGTACTTGTGATTTTTGCCTTTCCTATACTTACAGCAACTGTAGCGCTTCTTACGCTCGATCGCTATCTAGGTATGCACTTTTTTACAGCTGATGGGGGCGGTAATCCCATGATGTATATCAACCTTATATGGGCATGGGGACATCCTGAGGTTTATATTTTGATGTTGCCAGCCTTTGGTATTTTTTCTGAAGTGGTGCCTACCTTTTCAGAAAAGCGCCTTTTTGGCTATGTTTCGATGGTCTGGGCTCTTGTGATGATCACAGTTTTATCCTACATCGTTTGGCTGCACCACTTCTTTACTATGGGTGCAAGTCCTGGAGTAAACACCTTTTTTGCCATCACCACTATCCTTATTGCCATACCAACAGGTGTAAAGATCTTCAACTGGCTCTTTACAAAGTTTCGTGGCCGCGTTCACTTTACATCGCCAATGCTCTGGTTCTTTGCCTTTTTACTTAACTTTAGCGTAGCTGGCATGACAGGGGTGTTACTCTCTGTGCCACCGATTGACTACCAGGTGCATAACAGCCTCTTTTTAATTGCCCACTTTCATGGCATGGTTATTGGTGGAGTGCTCTTTGGCTTTTTTGCGGGCTTTACCTACTGGTTTCCAAAGTTTACCGGCTTTCATCTCGATGAAAAGCTAAACCTCTATGCGTTCTGGTGCTGGTTTATGGGCTTTTTGGTGGCATTTATGCCGCTTTACATGCTTGGCTTTATGGGTGCAACACGCAGGCTCGATCACTACGAAGCTGAAACTGGCTGGCAGTCAGTGTTTATTTCAGCAGCTGTCGGCGTCTTTATTATTGTATGCGGTGCATGCATACAGCTCTACGGCCTCTATTCAAGTATACGCGATCGTAAAAGACTTGCAGCGGGAGGCGATCCATGGAATGGGCGCACACTTGAATGGTCTACAACATCGCCTCCGCCATACTATAACTTTGCTGTTATTCCTGTCGTCGATCAGCTTGATCCACTCTGGGCAAAAAAGCGCGGCAAAGCACCAGAGCAACAAGAGGGATATGAAGACATACATATGCCTATAAATACGCCTGTAGGCTTTTTAATAGGGGCTTTGAGCCTTGTATTTGGCTTTGCCATGACCTGGTATATCTACTGGCTTGCCCTTGTAAGCTTTGTAGGTATCATCACATGCCTTATCGTTCGTCTTTCAGGTAAAGAGGAACATGAGCTGATTCCAAAAGAGAAAGTAATGGAGATGGAAAAACAATGACAATTTATCATTCCGACATTGTAAAAGATGCTTCGAAAGCTGTTCCAGATCCGCATCAGGATGCCTATTCAAAAGCAACACTTGGCTTTTGGATCTATCTGATGACCGACTGCATCATCTTTGCAACGCTCTTTTGCACCTACCATGTGTTAAAGGGAGGTACCTTCGGTGGACCTACATCGCAGGATATCTTTAACCTTAAAGAAGCCTTTATCGAAACAATGATTCTGCTTTTTAGTACGGTGACATGCGGCATGGGTGTGCTTGCAGCGCTTAAAAATAAAAAGCGTGCCATAGTCACCTGGTTGGGGCTTACCTTTTTACTTGGTGCATCGTTTATTGCGCTGGAGCTTCGAGAGTTTCACAACCTTGTTGTTGAAGGCCACAGCTGGACACAAAGTGCCTTTTTATCGTCGTTCTTTACGCTTGTTGGAACGCACGGCTTTCACGTATCTGTAGGGCTTCTTTGGCTTGTTGTGATGATGTTTCAAGTGGGTTTTGCGGGCGTCACTGTCGATACCTTTAGAAGGTTAGTCATCTTTTCGCTTTTCTGGCACTTTTTGGATCTTGTTTGGATCTTTATCTTTACATTCGTTTATCTGATGGGGGTTCTGTAGTATGGAACATGAAGAGAGTTTAGAACAGATCAAAAAAGAATATCATGGCACTCTTTCTGCCTATATCGTTGGATTTGTGATTTCACTGCTGCTTACGGGAACTTCATTTTATCTCGTGATAAGTAAAGTTCTCGAGGGGCCAACATTGATTGCTACCCTCATTATGCTTGCAGTGATTCAGGCATTTTTTCAGCTTCTCTGTTTTTTACACTTGGGTCAAGAGGCGAAGCCTCGTTGGGAATCGGTCATCTTTTGGTTTATGGTTCTCGTGCTTCTCATTATTTCGCTTGGCACCTTCTGGATTATGGCGGATCTTAACGACCGCGTAATGGCTGGGATGTAACCTGTGAAATAAAAATTTAACATGATGTGCAGGGGTCTATTTTAGACTAGGGTTAAATAAAAAATAACAGGATGTGCAAGATCGGCTAACGCCGGCAGGATGAGTAGGATAAAATACCAAACGATAAGAAGGATATAACGATAGGAACGATAAAAAACAGATAATTATCTTTCCTATCGTTATATCGTTTATTTTTGGTATTTTATCCTGCCTAGCTTGCAGCTGCAAGCGATCATGCGTATCTTGTTATGTTTTGTTCTGGTATCATGTTTGGCATGATTCCGTTTTATTGTCATCGGCCCGATGTTCCGCCCCCTCCTTATCAGGGAACAATTCAGTATCGAACCAAAGAAGGCAGCGATTGTGAGATTGACGCTGCACGCTTTTTTCAACTTACAGGTTCTTGCTATGTAACAATAAGCTTTCCTTCAAAAGATTTTACCGAAAAGCACAGTTATGGCGGTCATTTTTTGGTATCAGCCGTTTTTTCGGGTGCTTCAGATAAAAACCTTCGCCTGATACATCTACTTGGCGACAAGGCTCCCGTCGGGCTGAGCGTGGTGGCAGCAAAAGCGCTCAAGAGATCTGAAAATATCTGCCACTATCCAGGTCAGCACCTTGCAGCGTATGAACTTAATTCGCCTTTTGCGGTTGGTGCTATAGATGCCCTGCAGTTTCGCGGCCTTGGGGCTATGGTAAATCATAGCTTTCCCAATGCAGAGCTACAATTCCATAGCTATTCAGGTATTGAAGAGGTTGTCGTTGTCGCTACCGATGACATTGCCGAAGGCGAAGAGGTGTGCATCGACTATGGCGACACCTATTCAGCAGTCTCATTGGGGTGTCATATTGAACTACGCTACGAGGCTTTAAAGACGTTTGTTAAGCGCCCGGATATGTATCAGCATCAAGAAAAGCTTGCCTATCTTGCAGCAAGCCCGGCTAGCCTTTTACGACTCTATTTTTTGCGTGATTGGAGCTGGAAGCAGCTTAATGAATTTTTATGTGATGTGCCATTTTGCATCGAAGTTCCTAGCTACTTTGAAACAGTGAAAAAGCTTTTGCAAGGGGCTCTTCCAGTTCTTGACTCTCATTTTCGAGAGCTCGGTTCGGATGCCCTCTATACTGAGATACGAGACTATTTCATTGCTGCTATCGAGACAAAATCAATAGTTGGCGCACTCTATGCGCTTAAAGCATTTCGTGATGAACTTCCAGAGAGACCTCTTTGTCAAGAAGACTGGCTAGAGATTCGGAACACTCTTGATATGATCGTGGTACAAGGAAATCAATTGCTAAAAAATATCTTAAAAATGTAGAGTGCAAATTAAGATGAAAAGAGCATGGCGTATCGTAGCAGGAATTTTCTTTGGGCTTATTGCAGTAACGCTCTTTACGGGGCTTTATCTTAATTACCCCATACTTGGCATCAATTCTCCAACCTACTTCTGGCCAAACTTTATCGGCTTTCTTGCCACCTCCCTCATTAGCATCTGGATGTTTTCTAAGAGCATCCGCAGCTAAGCTTGAAGGGGTTTTATATCGATTTTATAAAAGTAGTTGACGCGTCTGGGCGATCATTGTATGGTGATGATTTTTAGCAAAACTATTGAACGGTGAGGGTTTTATGACGTTGTCTTTTGATGCATGCAAACAGTATGCAGCGGATATAGCAGAAAGCAATTTAGCAGAATATGGTGTGACAAAGTATAAAAACGGGCTTACATCCCGAGTAAATGACCTCTGCTTGAAGATAGGGGCTTTTTGTGAAGGCGATAAAAAAACGCACGATAAACTTTCAGGGGAAGTAGTAAAAGCAATCAATGAGCTATCCAGTGATGAAGCTGATCGAGCAAAATTGCATAGATATGCAAATAGCATCATTTCAGCTGCCAGCGACTACTTAAACTACACTAAACATAAATAGTCACTATTTAAACCGTCTCTCAATAAAGGCATCGATAGGTCCATCTTCTGGCTTCCAGCCAAGTACTAACGCAAACTCTGCTTTTATTTCGGGGTTTGCAAGCTGAGCTGCTGTCAGCCCAAGCGATTTCCAGGCTTCTGCTTTATCTAGCCTGCTTACGTTGCCGAGGGATTTTCCAATGAGATCCCCTTGAGCGTTGATATACCTGATTTCGGCTAAAGTAGTATCGCCAACGGTTGTGAGTAAGTTCAAAATTCTTTCTTGTTGTTCAGGACCCTCTGTGAGTGCTCGCTGGATTGCTGAACGCATAAAGCCTTGTAGGCCGGGTAGTGGGGTATTTGAGTATCCGGAAAGAGCGTTGTCATCCTTGGCAAGCTGAGAAAGTCTCTCTGCAGTACTCGCGCCTGAGTCAATTCGCGACCAGGCGGAAGTGAATGTAGCTTGTGCCACTTGGGGCTCAGTTGGGGGTGGAGGAACCGGTTCTTGCTCTTTTTGAGCAAGAGCTGCTTCTATTTCAAGCTCTTCTTTTTGACTTGCCGCAACAGCTTCTTTAGAAGGTGGAGGCGGCGGCATAGGACGTGATGGAGTTTGTCGAGTTCCTGGCGCTTTTGCAGATGTTTTGGCTACATCTGCCGCGCTTTTTCCGGTGAGTTCTTTTACTACGGCAAGCTTTTCAAAGTATTTGTCCTGAGATGGTCCGAATCCTCGGCTTTTATAGCTAGAATTTAACTCAGTAAATGCTTCGTTGAGTGTCGTCAGTTCAGCGTCTGAAAGATTGGGATATTCACGTTTAAATTCATTATAGTTGGTTTGTATCTGTGCTTCAGTTAAGCCGCCAGCTGCACCTTGTGGGTACTGTAACCCCTTCATGTGCCCTAAAAGCGGCCCTTTGACCACCTCATTTTGCACAGTCTCGATAAATCCAGGCTTGAGGCTGTCGGTCATTTTTTTCATGCTGCCGCCAACTGATTTAATCATATCGAGGGTGGTTGGCAAACTGAGTTTTGCAAGGTTGACCTTTTTTGGATCCCCATTTACTTGGGGGCTGGCAAGTTCATTTTTATATTTGCTAAACAGACCAGCAAGTGCAAGGTAGCCTTTTCGCTCTTGATACGTAGCAATGTCAACGCGGCCTTCGGCTGTGATTGAATCTCTTGAGTTCGTGAGTTTTGCCTTTAATGCTGGATCACTAACTCCATCGATAACTCTTTGGCTTTCCTCGCCGAATTTTGCAACAGTCTCCTCAGCTTTTGCGATATTAGATTGAAATATACCTTCAGCTGCGGTTGTATCACCTTTTTTCGATGCTAATGCTGTAGCGATTTTATCTGCATTTTTTTCGACAAACAAAACAAAATTGCCTAGAGATTTTATCTGCTCTTGCAGGGTAGTTTGCTTTGATAGTAGGTCAGCACGATCGTCTGGCTTTGTTGCAGGATCAGCTATTTTTGCGCTCACAGAAGCAAGTTCCGCCTTCAGGCTTCCTAAATCTTGCGCAACTGTTTTTAATCCTGGAAGTTTTGCGAGGAGTTGCGTATTTTCTAGAATCGAATCTACTGTTTTGCTCGTAGCCTCTCGCCCCTTCAGCAGTCCTTGGAAAAAGCTCACAACTTTAGTCGGTGCAGCTTTAGCGGCTGCCCTAAGCTCGCTCGCCCTCGAAGCAGGTTGAGCTGCAGGTTCATTTTTGACTTGGCTAGGTTTTGGCTGACTAGCAGCAGGAGCTGCAGTTGCTTCCTCTTTGCCTTTTCCAGTATCAATTGCTGGTTTGGGTGAAGCTGCTTCTTGTTTTGGTTGCGGAGTGCTCAGGCTAGGCGGGGGCGTGCTTAGGCTAGGAGGAGGTGCTCCCAGATCTGCTCCCAGGTCTGCTGGTCTTTTTGCTGCTTCCTCTTTAGCCATCTGGCTCTTTTCGTAGTTTCTATTGGCGAGTGAATTTTCTTTCGATGCCAGCTGCTGGTTGATTTTTGAAAATTCTGCGGCTGAACCCGGTATGCCTGCTTTTACATTATCTAGGGCAGCTTGTCTTTTGTCTTTTAGCTCACCAACTTCTTTTTCAAGCTCTTTTATGTTTGCATCAAGCCCGCTAGCAGTAGAAATGTCATGTGCTTCCTCTTTGCCTTTTCCAGCATCGACCGCTGGTTTGGGTGAAGCTGCTTCTTGTTTTGGTTGTGGTGTGCTCAGGCTAGGAGGGGGAGTTTTCAAGCTTGGTGGAGGAGTGCTCAAGCTTGGTGGAGCAGCTCCAAGGTCTGTTGGTCTTTTTGCTGCTTCCTCTTTAGCCATCTGACTCTTTTCGTAGTTTCTATTGGCGAGTGAATTTTCTTTCGATGCAAGCTGCTGGTTGATTTTTGAAAATTCTGCTGCCGAACCCGGTATGCCTGCTTTTACATTATCAAGGGCAGCGTGTCTTTTGTCTTTTAGCTCACCAACTTCTTTTTCAAGCTCTTTTATGCTTGCATCAAGCCCGCTAGCAGTAGAAATGTCATGTGCTTCCTCTTTACCTTTACCAGTATCAACGGCTGGTTTGGGTGAAGCTGTTTCTTGTTTTGGTTGTGGTGTGCTCAGGCTAGGCGGGGGAGTTTTCAAGCTTGGTGGAGGAGTGCTTAAGCTTGGTGGAGCTGTTCCAAGGTCTGCTGGTCTTTTTGCTGCTTCCTCTTTAGCCATCTGACTCTTTTCGTAGTTTCTATTGGCGAGTGAATTTTCTTTCGATGCCAGCTGCTGGTTGATTTTTGAAAATTCTGCTGCTGAACCCGGTACGCCTGCTTTTAGATTATCAAGGGCAGTTTGTCTTTTGTCTTTTAGCTCTTTAACTTCTTTTTCAAGCTCCTGTATTTGTGTGTCGAGGGTGCTTGCTTTTGCGGCGGGTTGAGCTTCAGCACTCTTTGCACTTTGAGTAGCTGTTTGAGGGGTTGCCTTAATTTGCGGTCTCACGAAGGTTCCTTGCCCACCGACAGCCTTTGTTGGATCTTGGCCTCTCATCTGTTCTGTAACACGCAGCTGTTTTGCGGCAGCAGCATTTACTTTGCCCTCAGCCAAACGAGCTTTTATTTCCTCAGGAGTGCGTTTTGGTATGCGACTTGCGCTTGTGCCACTCGCTGGCAGCGCAGCATCAGTTGAGACACCTTCTTGGCTTGGTTTAGGTGCTTGAGGACCTTCTAAAGGCCCCATCATAGGCTGTTGAAAACTAAACCTATCTCCAGTAACTCCGCCGCTCATACTTTTCTCCTTTAGGTGCTCGTATGTTCAAGATGCAGTTTTTCTTCTTCAAGACGAGACTTTAAGTCTGCATATTCTTGACTTTCGTTTGCCGCAGCAATTCCAACATCAAGGGTATTTAAGGCTTTATCGGTTTCTCCAAGGGCTTTATAGCAACGCGATATCGGGATATGGACAGTTAGGTCATAGCCAACCGCTTGGGTAACGTTATTATATGCAGCAAGAGCCTCTTTAAACTGTTGTCGGTTAAATTCAGCGTTGGCAAGGCCAAGCCAAAACGCAGCAATTTCACCATTAAGTCCCGCTAAAAAATAAAAGGCATCAGCCGCATCGCTAAAGCGCTTTTGTCCATAAAGCTCTTTAGCGGCTAGGTAGAGTTTGTCGATTATTGAGTCACTTACGCCTGCAAATTCCTGAAGGTTTCCACCGCGAGCAATATGTTCAGAATAGCCCATCTCATCGCTTGCGATTTTATCTGATAATGCCGCAATTTGGTCTATTTCAGTAAAATCTTCATCGGAAAAGAGCTCTGGCTGCCGCTCAATAAGCTCAGTAAGAGATTCGGCAAGCTTTAATGCGCCATTGGTTTGGCGGCGTCTAAATAGAACAAATTTTTGCTGCATTTCGTTTTGGTAGCGTTCAAAAAGCGCCTTTTTAGGCAGTAGCGAGTTCGGGTGCATGAGTAATTCCTCAGTTGCCTTTGCCTCAGAAATAGCTTGAGTGGCTTCCAGGTATTCTCTGTCGATGTCGTCGAGCGGTTCGGGACCGGGGCTTGGCATAGCTATCGCTCCTTTTGCCCGATTCTATCATATAAATAATTTAATTCTAGGTGTTTCTACACGCCGAATGGGCAAACAACGGAAAATTCGTAGTTAACCCATTCTCTTGGGTCATCTCCAACAATATCAACTACATTGCAAACAGTCCCGTTTTTTAGGGCAATTGTGCCATCGTACTCTATTTTACCTGTGAGTTCAGGTAGAGCAATAACTAATTGGGTTGTGGTTTCATCACCCAATGTTTCTATGGGGATGAGCATGTCTTTAGCCTTGAAATCCCCAAAGGTAACATCAGCTATAAATTCCGTCTTTTGAAGTGCTGGGTTTGTGTCAATCGCTCCGTATGTAGTTTTTTGGTTAATTGCGATCAGTTTTTTATTGCTTGAGCTAAGGTCGCTATGTTCGTTTGGGCGGAGTTCAGCGCCGGGCTTGTAGCGGATATTCGTTAATTTGAGCGTAGTATTTTTGGTTGTAAAGTCACCAAATTGTGGATCTTGAAGCGGTCCAAAGTCAATTGCCTTGCCAACCTCATCAAGAAAAAGTGATCCTGGGACAGTATCTTTAAAAAGTGAATGTAGGTGTGAAAAATCGATCTTTAGGATAGGACACACTTTGCACGTTACATTGACAAACCTGCTTCCATTGGGAGATGGAGGAAAACGTTTTACTAATTGTGAGATAGTGCGGTCAAGCTCGTTGTAAAGGGCGTCTCCTTCCTTGACGGTAAAAGCTCTGTTTCCAAACACTTCTGTCTGTTTGCGCTTTACCTCGGTAGATATGCTTTTTTCTAGGGCAATAAGTTCGTGTGGCTTAAAGCTTGAACCAGAGGCTTGCATTGGTGATCTCCCGGGGGTATAATTTAGTTTTACCAAATATATTCAGCAGGCTGCAAGTATTTTCTTGTGCTGAAAAGGTCTTTTTTGATATGAGTTATCGTAATGGTGGTTACGGTAACGGGGGTTACGATGATGCGGTTTTATGGGCGTAAGAAAGAGATTACACTTCTTGAGGAGAGCTATAGTAGGGTAGGTAAAAGCGCCCAAATGATCGTGATCACGGGAAGGCGGCGTATGGGCAAGACCGTTCTTTCCTTGCACTATAGCGAGAAAAAGCCTCACCTTTACCTATTCGTTTCAAAAAAATCTGAATTTCTTCTTTGTCAGGAGTTTGTAAATCAAATAAAGCTTACTTTTGATGTTCCTGTTATTGGTGAGATCACTCAATTTAAGGATATATTTGCGCTTCTGCTGGAACTTGCGAAAATAAAACCATTTGTTCTAATCATAGATGAATTTCAAGAATTTTATTATATCAATCCATCGGTCTACTCAGATATCCAAAAATTATGGGACCTCAACAAGTTTACAAGCAAGATTCAGGTGCTTTTTTTGGGATCAATCTATTCACTTATGCATAAGATATTCGAAGAGTCTAAGGAGCCTCTTTTTGGACGCCAAGATCGTATGATTACCTTGCGCCCTTTCAGTATTCAGGATATGTCCTGCATCCTAAAAGATTATGACCAAAATGACCTTGAGACGCTTTTTCATTATTACATGTTTACGGGAGGTACGCCTAAATATATTGATCTTTTTTTATCAGAAATGGCTTTTTCACTTGAGCAGATGATCGATTGTATGCTTTCTGATAATTCTCCTTTTCTGAATGAAGGAAAAAATCTGCTAATAGAAGAATTTGGTAAAGAGTATGGAAACTATTTTTCTATACTTGAATTGATTTCCGTTGGCAAAACAAGCAGGGGAGAGATTGAATCAATCCTTCAAAAAGACGTGGGTGGGTTCCTTGAAAAGCTTGAAAATGACTATTTTGTGATTAGTCGTTACAAACCTATTAATGCAAAACCTGAGACAAAATTGATAAAGTATAAAATAAAAGATCATTTTCTTCGTTTTTGGTTTCGCTACATCTATCGAAACAGAACAGCGGTTGAGACGGGTAACTTTGACTACATCAAAAGAGTACTCGAAGCTGATTTGGCCACTTTTAGCGGGCTTTCATTGGAGCAATTTTTTCAGGATCTTTTTGCAGATTCACACCAATACAACCAGATCGGCAGCTATTTTGAGCCCGATCATACGAATGAAATAGACCTTGTCGCCATAAATGACCTTGATAAGAAGCTTATAGTTGCTGAAGTCAAGCGCAATAAAAAGCGTATCAGCCTCGACGAGCTTAAGCGAAAAGCGAAAAAGCTGCTTTTGTCTTATGCAGACTATGATGTGAAGTATCTCGCGCTTTCGCTTTCTGATGCGCAAGAATATCTCCCAAGAAGCTGATGAGTTGCAGTTTTCTCAATCGGCTATGTTATTTCTCGCCATTCATAAAGTACGTCAGGGCACTGTTCTTCATTTGCAGAACCATTGCTATATTCCAACACATGAAAGCCATGTCTTTCATAGAACTTTCTGGCATTGCTATTTTGTTGAAATGTGAGCAGACGAATGGGGGATCCTAAGGCGTATTTTGCTGCCGTCACGAACTGGGTCCCTATTCCTTGTCCGATAGAACCAGGGGCGAGATACAGGTGATCAATCCATCCTACCCCGTCTTTTTTTGACAATGCCATCATGCCAACAATAACGCCATTTTCTTCAGCTACGGTAACTTGATTGGTGGGTATGAGTGTTTCACTGATCCATTGGTAAATAGCTGTATCGGAGTGTACTAGCGTTGCAAAGGCAACAAACTTTTTACGTGAAGCTAAATAAACAGCTGTGATTGCTTTGGCATCCGCTAAAGTCGCCTTTCGAAGTGAGATTTTTTGTTTCATAGAGCAAAGCCTGATTGGAAACATAGGCTAGCGGATCCTGCCAATCATGTTATTTTTTTCGCTTTTCGCAACATTTGGATTTCTTGCAAGCAAAGGCATTAGCAACTTGAGGATCTTCAAAAAATGGAGTTTTTTCTAATCTTGTGCCGCTTATACTATTCACTGAAGGGTCTAAGCCTTCAACTACAACCTCTTCGCCACAGATAGGGTTAGCAGGATTGTTTGTAGTTAGACAACTGCCTGTGCCATCAGGGTTCTCTGCAAACTTGAACTTTACTACGCGGAAAACATAACTTCCATCGAGAGAATCATGTAGTGGATTACAGTTTTTAGTAAGAGCAAATTGTATGACCAGATCAAACCGACCTGTAACATAACCATCCGTAAAAAGAAGCTCGGAGAGCCTCTGCATCGTTGTTTCAGTTGCTGAATCATCTTCAACAAGACACCAATCGCCGAAAAAATTGTTTCTTACATCAAAGCCTAAGGGGAGTAAGATGGTTCCGGAAGTTATGCTCATCGTATTTCCAACGTTGAATTGGAATATGGCCGGCCTTAGGTTAATGCTGCCGACTCGTGCAGCAACAACTGACCAAGTGCCTACGATTCGATTGGACTCACCAAATTTTAAGAAATTGGGATGGCATGGTATACCACCTGATGATACACATCCAGTGGGAAACAGAAGCTTCTTTTTTGCACAAATCACATCTGCAGCTACCTGGTCATGCTTTTCTTTAGCAGCGATGACTCCGGTTGCAGAAATAAGTAATAATGCTATACATCTCATGATGGTTGTTTTCATGCTCTATCCCTTTTCAAATTAACCTGTGACAATTAGACGCTAGGCTGCGCTTTTACCCATTAAGCCTAAAATGCCGACGATAATTAGGTAGAGAGCAACTACAAGATTGAGCATCTGTGGAAAGAGCAAGATAATAATACCTGCAAGAAGCGATGCAATTGGTGTAAGCTTTGCGTTCATATATATCCTCAATTCTTAATTTGTATATTTTAATGGCGTGCCGTTCAATAGCCCATGGCAGCTTAAGGTGAGGGGGATTACCACACTCTCTTTGGCAACATTTGGGTCCTGTTCAACGGGAGCTGTAAGCGTGTAGGGGCCAACCTGAACCGTGATAGTTCCTTTAAGGGCAGTTGTTGGGTGGACGCGAAGCCGCGGCTCTTTTACAAGTTTGTGTAGCTGTTCGTTGTGCTGCATACGCACGCCATTATCAAAAAGCTCGGGGGCAAAGATGGCAACAAGTCCTGCGGTTTTTTGTAGAGGTTCAGCATCAATACGTTTTGGTCGTAATATATGGTGGCGACCTGGCTTGAGCTTTTGTAAAAAGCCTTCGTCAATAACAAGGTTGCGCTGCAATTTTTGTGCGATGCGTACAAAAATATAGGAGTCAGCGTAGATTCCTTTGGGAATAGCTTTTCCTGGTTTTAACTTTTGTATACGCTGCTCGACATTTAAAAAGCTGCCGCCCTTTTCTACATAGCTAAGTGTCGGCAGAACGACGTCTGCTTCCATTGCCGTTTTTGTCATAAAGAGGTCTTGCACGATGAGGCAGCCAACACGTTCTCGTAACGCTTTAAAGTCAGCAATTTTTGATGCAAGGTCTGCACCTACTACATAGAGCGTATCCCATGCTTCTTGCACAATAACATCGGCGCTTTTGCCAGTTTTAGGAGTGCCTTGGGGGCCAAATTCAGGGTGTACGCCAGCAAAGCGGGCGCCTAGGCTATTGCCAGAGCCTTCCATAATGTTGAGGGTTTTGGGCTGCCATGAAAGAAGCTCTGCCAAAATAGCCTTGCGGTTTTTAGACTGGAGATACTGGCTTCCAATAAGTATGTCAGCTTGGGTGCGAAACTGTGAGAGATCGTCACTATCATGAATCACTACCTTATCAAAGTACCTGGCAACTTCAGGAGCATAGCGGCCTACATAGGTAACCTTGCAGCCCTTATTAATTGCCTGCTTAAGCCGAAGCCATAGAATCGGAAACTCTTCAGTAATATCAAGACCAAGTATGAGAAGCTCTTGGAGGTTTTCAAGGTCGCCTATAGCAAGTTCCATGCCGGCTTGTAGCCCTTCATCTTTAGCTGAAATGCAGGGCACTCCAACGCGATGGTCTATGTCGTTTGTGCCGCATACATCGCGCATAAGCATCTGGAAGAGGTAGTTTTCTTCTACGGTAAGTGTGTTGCCGCCAAGGGCTGCAACTTTTGGGCTTTTAAGCTTTGAGGCTACAAACGAAAAGGCATCATCCCAGCTTACGGGCTCTAAGCGTCCATTTTTGCGAATGAGCGGCTCTGTAAGGCGCTTATCGCTCGATGAAAATTCATAGCCAAACCAGCCCTTATCACACAGCCAGATATCGTTGATGCAGCGATCTTCTTGAGAGCGTGTGCGCATAATTTCGCCGTCGCGAGAGTCGAGTATCATGCTGCACCCAACAGGGCAGAGGGTGCAGCTTGTTTCTGTTGGCATGTTATCCCAAGGACGCGCGCGAAAGCGATAAACGGTACTTGTGAGGGCGCCTACAGGGCATATAGCAATGGTGTTGCCGATAAATTTGGACTTTGGAGCTTCGCCGTCGCTTGTGCCCACTTCTGTTTTGTAGCCACGTTCAATAAACTCAAGGGCATGATCTCCAGCTACAATGTCGCCAAAGCGGGTGCAGCGCGCACAGGTGATGCAGCGCTCGCGATCGAGCGTAAGGACGGGACCTAGCGCGATAGCCTTTTCAAAGTGGCGCTTCTCTTCAAAAAAGCGGCTTTTACCAGGGCCAAACTCAAGAGCCTGATCTTGTAGAGGGCATTCACCACCGCGGTCGCATATGGGGCAGTCAAGTGGGTGGTTAATAAGCAAAAATTCTAAAATTTCTTTTCGTGCCCGTACGGCAGGATCAGCTTGCGTGCGTACAACCATGCCTTCAGTGCACTCTAAGGTGCAGGAGGTTTGCAGTTTGTTCATCTTGTCAACTTCAACAAGGCAGACTCGGCAGGCGCCAAAGGGCGGCATGCGGTCTTGGTAGCAAAAAATAGGCAGCTCTATACCAAGCTGCTTTGCGGCTGTATATACAGTAGTTCCTTTAGGAACCTGTATCGGTTGATTGTCGATAGTAAGTGATATCATAGATATGGGTACGCTATTTTCATTACTTGGGGTTTATCTGCATCGGGATTTCTTTTAATATAGGCTTCAAACTCATCGCGAAATTCGCGCATTGCACTCTGGATTGGGGGAGCTGCACCAACTGCAAGCGGGCAAAAGGAGTTCGAAATCATGCTGTTGCATACGTCGTCGATGGTTTTGAGGTCGTTATAGGTGCCTTTACCAGCTTCTATACGCGCAAGCATCTGCACAGTCCAGCGTGTTCCTTCTCGGCATGGTGTGCACTTTCCGCACGATTCATTTTGGTAAAACTGCATAAGCCTGTGTGCTACCTTTACCATGTCGGCGCTATCATCCATAACAATTATCGAGGCTGTTCCAAGAGCTGATTTTCTTGCTGCAAGCGTTTCAAAATCCATGCAGATATCAAGATCGCGCTTTGTTAAAAGCTCGCACGATGAGCCTCCAGGATAGCACGCCTTAAATGTTCTTCCTGGGAGCATCCCGCCGGCGGCATCTAATACCTGTTGAAGTCTGACTCCCAAAGGAAATTCGTAGCAGCCAGGTTTTTGTACGTGGCCACTAACCTGAAAAATCTTTGTGCCGCGATTTTTTGGTTTACCGATAGAGCAGAACCAGTCGACACCTCTATTGACAATGTGCACCACATTGCAGAGCGTTTCGACGTTATTGACGACAGTAGGCTTGTTGTAGAGGCCATTTGTTGCAGGAAATGGCGGCTTTAAGCGGGGAGTTGCACGATAGCCTTCAAGAGAGTTAAGCTGCGCTGTCTCTTCACCAGCAATGTAGGCGCCGGCTCCTGGGTGAACCGTAATTTCAAGTGTCCCGAGTATGCCTTTTTCTTTTGCTTCAGCTACAGCTTTCTTTAAAATTTTGAGCCCTTCAAAGTATTCGCCCCTGCAGTAGATAAATGCATGCTTTGCACCTATGGCATAGCTTGTCAAAATGATCCCTTCAATAATTTGATGGGGATCTTTTTCGATTAAGAGTCTATCTTTAAAGGTGCCAGGTTCGCTCTCGTCCGCATTACAGACAACATATTTGGCGATGTTGGGATCTTTGGGAATATATCCCCATTTAACACCTGTCATAAAGCCGGCGCCGCCTCTACCTCGAAGCTCTGCCTTTTTTACCATTTCTATAAGCTCATCAGGAGCGATCTTGCCAATCGCTTTTTCTATAGCTTTATAGCCGCCATTTTTTATGTAGGTATCAATAGAGACTTGGGTAGGATCATTGACGTAGGCTGTAAGAATTTTTAGCTCATCCATTGTCGATAACCTTATCCAAATCAGTTACAGGCCCAACTACAGTCTCTCCAACAAGCATCATAGGTGCTCTATCACATGCACCAAGACACTCTGACGCAATTACTGTGTACTTGCCATCTTTTGTCGTTTCACCAGGTTTGATGTTGAGTTTATGGCAGAGCTTCTGCAGCACCTCATCGCATCCTCGCAGCATACATGAGGCGTTTTTGCACACATGGATGATCGTTTCTCCCACAGGCTCTTCAAAGAACATATCGTAGAAGGTAACGATGGCATGTACTTCTGTAGTGTCGAGGCCAAAGAGTTTGGCTACCTCTTCTTGCACTTCGTGAGGAAGGTAGCCAACCTCATCTTGCGCAAGATGGAGAGCGGGAATAAGCGCTGAGCGCTTTTCTGGGTAGTGCTTTTGAAGTTCTAGTATGGCAGCAACAGTTTTTTCAGTAAGCATCAGCGGTCTACATCTCCTAAAATTGGATCTACACTGGCGATAGCTACAACGAGATCAGAAATAATTAATCCTGGAGTTACTTTTTTCAGCACCTGCACATGTGCAAACGATGGGGAGCGCACGCGAACACGGTAGGGGCGGTTTGAGCCGTCGCACTCTACATAGTAGCCGAGCTCTCCTCTCGGTGACTCAACAGCGCTATAGTGATTGCCCTTAGGTGGATGGATGCCCTCTGATACCAGCTTAAACTGATGTATTACAGCTTCCATGCTGCGGGCAAGTTCACTTCTTGGCGGCAAGGCTATTTTGCGGTTATCGACAATCACGGGGCCGGGTTTCAGCCTCTCAAGTGCCTGAAGGACGATAGATGAACTCTCTTTAATTTCCTGCATGCGTACGAGGTAGCGCGCGTAGGAGTCGCCCTCTTTTTGCGTGGGAATATCAAATGTGTAGTGCTCATAGCCACTTGTTGGATAGGCCTTTCGTATATCGTAGGCAACGCCTGCAGCGCGGATGATGGGGCCTGTGCACATAAACTGCTCGCAGGTTGCTTTGTCGATAACAGCAACTCCTTTTAGTCGTTCACACCATACATAGTTTTCTGTAAGGAGGTTGTCAAGGTCTCGTAGGGCTGTAGGAAGCTCATTTTGCAAAAAGTTTTTGGCAGCAGGGGCGAATGAATCTGGTAGGTCGCGGTTTAGCCCGCCAATCCTCCAGCAGTTTGGAAACATCCGTGCACCGCTATAGAGCTCGATAAGATCTAAAATCTTTTCGCGCTCAACAAAGGCATACATAAATACTGACGACATATTGAGCTCAAGAGCACTTGTGCCAAGCCAGAGAAGGTGGCTTGCTATTCGCGTAAGTTCCATAAGGATAACGCGTATAGTCTGAGCGCGTTCAGGTATTTCTAAACCCATATGCTGTTCAATCGTTTGAGCAAAAGCATGCTCTTCAAACGGCCCTGAAAGATAGTCTAGGCGAGAGATGAGGGTGAACATCTGCAAAAAGGCGCGCGTTTCGCACTCTTTTTCTACTCCTGTGTGTAGATATCCTATTACAGGCTCGCAAGAAACTACCACTTCGCCATCAAGGCGCACCTTAAGGCGCAGTACACCGTGTGTTGATGGGTGCTGAGGCCCTAGGTTGAGCTCCATGATGTCATCAGTAGGTTCGTCAAGTGCTAAAAGTTTACGTCTATCTAACATGAGGTAT
>JAFEGT010000041.1 GCA_018239765.1 Verrucomicrobiota bacterium | reverse complement strand
TTTTTTCATGAACTTCGTCAGCAGTTTGGGCAGATAGAAGCAAGGCTTGAAAAGAGCGAAATCCATGACTTTATTGCCATCAAACATAAATCTCGCTGGGTGCGATGTGATTTAGGTGGATCAGCAAGCGGTCTTTCAATCGACGAAAGAGACCATACTCTCCTCTCTCAAAAAGCTCTACACATTACTGACCAAGCTTCAAAAAACTCAATTAAAGACTACTGTTTTAAACAGATACTCCGCCCTGGAAAAAAGACGCTGATCCAAGTCAATTCCAAGCAGGACCTTGACCACTGCCGAAAGTTGATCCCATACATGCCGGGACTTCATTTGGTGGATGCAAGCGCGTTTGATGTAGAAGAGATGGCGCTCTTTGTAGAGAAAAGATTCACTTTGTCTGAGTGTGTTGTAGGGTTTTATATCTTGGGAGGCTACTCTTTTGCCGACAAAACCCAAAAATTTACAGATTTTTGGCACGAAACAGTGACGATTACGTTTGAAGCAAAAACCAATGATCCCCTCGTTCTACGTCAAGAACCTCTGCAGCAAGCTCTCGAACAAAAAATCTTTAAGCTGCTTTTTGCCTCTGGCGAAGAGAGAGTAGAGCCATTTACCTTTAATGCAACGCAGAGCAACTGTAACGAGCTTGTACAAAAGGTTTTGCTTCCTGGAAAAAATGTGCATGTACACTTTTGCTCAGAAGACGAACTTGACCTAACTGCCTTTTGGCTGCAGCAGCATATTGAAGGGGCATACTATATTGATACACCATCGGACATTCGCTGTGCATCCCGCTGGATTGACGATTGTGGCAACGTTCAAACAGTTCCTGGAGGCCCTCTTTTTACCTATCTTACTACCAGTAAGGCGCCTGTTCTCATCATCAACTTTCACAAATTTCAAGCTCGCGACCTTGTGCTCCATAATTCTATAATCGATACACAGTATAGAGAAGCAGATGGCCAAATAGTCCCCCAAAACGCAACTGTTATTGGACTTTCACTCAATACCTATGCTGACCGCGATTTTATGGGACGCTTTTATGCAAAGATAGGCGTGAAGCCCTTTTCAAGCCCCTATCCTATTGCTGTTTCAGAGAGACCAGCCGGCAAGGTTATAGATCTTTACGGCCAGACGAACTGGAAAGAGCCCATCACTGGTACATGGCAGCTTCAGGGTGATCGAGCATCGCGAAAACGTGGGCCCATCGAAAAGGGCTATAGCCAACTTGAAATCAGAAATGGCCCATGGCATGAGCGCGATTTTCGTCACTTTTGGATGCAAAAGTCGCTTACATATAGGCTCAAGCTTAGTAAATCTGAAGGTGTGGACTGGGATAGGTTTCAAGATAGCATTGTTTGGGTGGACTCCATACCAGAAGGTGTTGTGCCCTTTATTCTTAATCTCAGCACCTTTAGTGAACTAAAGACTCAGTATGAGCTTGAAAACCGCCTGCTACACACCATTCCTGGGGTTGTAAAGCAAAATCGAGGCAGGCCACTTTTTGTGATTCTTACAACCCCTCTTGGTCTTGGTCAGTGGTATCGGCTGCTTGATCTCTGTAAAAAAGAGAACGTTCGCCTCCATCTTTTGGGAGCGGCTGATTTCTCTTCACCCCTTGGAATAAACGATAAGCCTGTAAAGCTTAATCCCAAATGTGCCATTACTTCAGAAGTACCCGAAACCTATGACAAAATGCTCTGGGTGACAGATAGGGATTCACGCCTTGTTTCAGGCTTAAACGTTGATACTGAACAGGGTCGCTACCGCTTTGATCGACGTGCAGGAGCGATTCAAAAATCTTTAGATAACAATGAGCATGTAGTGCTCATAGGAAGCTACAGCCAAAATTTAGTAGATGCGCTTATGCCATTTCTGGTTCATGGAGTGGCATCTGGCAAGTTAACGATTGTTACAGAGAGCGAAAAAGGCTTTGAGCTTTTTCACAGCTCACCAAAAGCTCTAGAAAATACCAAAACAGTGGCCATTGCCCACCTGCCATTCAAAATAGATCCTCAGCTTCATCCAATAGATCAAAATAGGCTCAAGCTTGTGTATGAGGCATTAAATCGCGACTATCATGTTGTCATCGAAGGCGAAACGGGCGTGGGTAAAACTACCTTTATAAAAGAGGTGCTGGCAAAGCAGGCTGGCGTTCATCTTTGCCATTCACTACGTGAGTTTTCATCATGCCCTGAAGAGCTCATTCCTCTTTTATTTGTAGATGAAGTCGACATGCAGATAGTCTCTTTTGAGTATCTTGAAGGGCTCTATTTTGGCGGGCTTGTAGATGAAGATGGAACCTACTATCCAACATCACCAAAACATAGAGTGATTTTCTGCAAAAACCCAAAAGAATATGGGGGCGAGCGTAAGGATGTTCCATTCCTCAGGCGCCACCCAAATCACGTTACGTTTACGGCTTTACCCATTGAATACCTTGCAGCAAAGTATAGTGTCGAGAGCGATCTTATAGAAATATGGAAAAAAGTACCTGAGCTTACCCCAAGAGAGCTTGAGATGATGTCTCTTATGCCTGACAAGCTTGAAGGGGCCTATCAGATTGCAAAATGTGCCCTTGCAAAGTCGAAACAAAAAGCGTTTACTGACTGGTTTAAAGCACGATTTTGCCTTCAGCCTCAACCTGTTGTTGCCAATTTAGGTACATTCATCCTTACTGAATCAAGACATGAGATCTATAGGCTTATGACAAACCTCCTTTCGATTCGTAAACAGCGAGTAAAGGGCGGCCTTGGAGGCCTTGTTCTTGAAGGGATGCCAGGTGATGGCAAGAGCCATTTTGCTGAGGCTGTTTTGCAAGCACATGGTTTACAAAAGGTGCAGCCACATGAAATTGGCACTGTAGGCTTTGATGCCTACTGTAAAATACCTGGCCGCATGAATCTCGAAGACAAACGGGCATGCCTTCTTGCGGCATTTCATAACGGCCAGGTAGTGATAGAAGAAGAAAGTAATGCCTCAAGCGCCTCTGAAGCGCTGCATAATGCCCTACTTATGGGCTATGACGAAGAGATGAACTCCGCTAAAGTAGCGGGCTTTTTTGTGATACGAACACAAAACCCCATTAGCATGAAGGCAAGGCGCGCAGCAACGAAGGCAGATAAGCATCGCGTCATTACCTATCAGTTTACCCCCTGCCCACAAAAGGAGGTATATCAGATTGTAAAAGGGACCTATCCGGGCCTCTCTGATGAGATTGCAAGGCTTCTTTCAAGAAAAAAAATGTCCCTTAGGGAGCTTTTGCAGTACATAGAAAAAAGCTTAGCTATACCTAAAAAAATCCTTAATCCCCTGCCCGATATGGCAGAGCAAAAGGGCCCTAATTGTAAACTACATGCGCTTGCAGCCGTTATAAGTCAGTTTACACCGGTTTCAACCGATTCTCTAAAAGCCTTAGCACAAAAAGAGGGTTTGAGCCAAGTGGGCGAAATTTATGATCCTGAATACCTTGTGCAGCTTGCCCAAAAATATGGGTTTGCTTCCGCTAAGGCTGTACAATGCTCGAGTAGTAGCTATATCGAAACTCTTAAGAAGCTACTCGACTCAAACCAAGCGCCTATTGTCTTTTTTGATGTGGACCCCATAACAGGAGCCCCCGTTCTGCTTAAGAGCGCTCAGGAGCACGCAGCTGTATGTGTTGGCTACTTTGTTTCTCTTGAAGAGAAGCTCTACTTTACCCTTGTTCACTGGGGTAAATCCTGGGTCGTTTCTGCGGATGACCTTGCGGCCTCAGCCGACAACCTCTCAAATAACCGCCCGCCAGAAACCTTTTATAAAGTTGCCGGCGCATGGCGCGCTCTTGGCGATAGAGCTGATAGACAAAATGGAGACCTAGAAAACTCTATTACCTCACAATCTTACGAAAAAAAGATTGTCTGCAGAGCCAAGCCCGGAGCAACCTTCCGCAACACACTTGTTTCAATAAAATCTCTTGATGCTAATGCCTAATGAGGGCCTGGTCTAGGATGTTGATTTAACCATATTTTCACGAGATGTAATTTATGCAAAAATTGTCCTTGAGGCCGTTCTCAGCCTGAAGGGCTGAGTTTTAAAAGCCTAGGGCACCGCCCTAGGTCTATTGTGGAATAGAATTGCAGGGTGAAGCCCTGCGTTATAGTAAACGCTATTGACCCTAGCATGCTACGTTCCTACGATTTACTATAACGCAGACCTTCAGCCTGCAACTTATTGTGCATCAGACACCTAGGGCGTTGCCCTAGGCTATTAAAACCCAGCCCTTCAGGCTGATAATTAAGGACATTTTTTGCATAAATAGAATATTGTGAAAACACCCTTAAATCAACACCCTAGGCCAGGCCCTAATTAGGCATTAGAGTGTTATTTATTTTTTACCGAAGATCTTCAGAAAAAAATCTCGACTCTGTTTTCGAAATACCGTATAGGATGAACTATGATAAGACCAGCAGACGAATCACCTGAACAATTTGACGTACGTCCAGAAAAACGCACGAAAAAAGATGCCCCTGTCAATAAGAAGGTAGCAGCTGCGGCAGCTCGCATTCCTAAAGCAAAAGCTGAGACTGCACACCAACCTAAACTCTCCAAAAAACGAGAGCGACAGGAAGAAGAGGTGCCTCTACATGAGAAAATGAGTCGCCTAAGTCTGCAAGGATATAAAAAAGAGGCAGCTGAAGCGGCTTTTCGCGCGGCTGACTCTGTTGCAGAACTTCCCCTTTCAGCTGAGACGCTCCCTATCATCTTCAAGCTTGAGAATGATTTTCGCACTATACTGAGCCAGCCCACATTCCCCCATAAAGAAAAACTGCAGCATCAATATAACAGCGTCGTGCTTCCGCTTCTCGATTCAGCAAAGAACTTTATCCGACACCATCCGAAATCAACGGCAGCTCAGGCTGCAGCTAGTAAAGGTAAAGCCTTTGTTTTGGGCAAGAGCGCACTCGAATCTGCCAAAGAAAAAAATATAACACTTGAGGCAAATGTAGACTCCGCCCAAGAAGTAATACTTCTGCCCGAAGACAACACCGTTTTAAAGCGCATGGGCGCCAAAGCCAAAGAAGAGTCCTATCTGGCAGATAGCCTCTTTGAGCTTATGTCAACGCAAGCCGTTGTAGGCAGCTTTGATATAAAACAGGCAAACTACGAAGCCAAGCCCTTTGTACAGATGACGCTTATCGGAGAGCTGCAAGAAGAGGCTCCAGCTGCTCTGGATCTTATTATGCAAAGACTGACTCCAGAGGCTGAATGTAATGCCATCTTAACTGGAGAGATCCAGCTTCTTGACCTTCATTACAAAAATTTGGCAGTGGCTCCTGTTATTCCGGCAGCATGTGAGAAGTATGTAGAATTTCGTCTGGGGCCAGATTTTGACGAACCCATACCGCTAAAAGACTTTTTAATAAAGCACCTAAATGGCGAATTGGATCAAACGCAGCCCATTCAGTTTGTAGAACGCGCTACAAGAAGAGGTAAAGAAACAGAGGTTCTCGTTCAAACAACATTCAAAGAGCTGCCGCGAGAGGTAAAAAGCGCCCTGGACTGCCCATGGCAATTTGTGATCTTTGACACTGATGCATCGATTGGGGAAGATAACAGGCTGCAAAACTTGGTAGAAGAAGACCAAATAAAAACACTTATCCCCCTCCGGTCGGTTCTACTAGAACTCGACTGGAAAGATAGGCCCCTTTCTGAGCAGGCCATTGAACGATTTATTCATAGCGATGCGTACGATGCGCAAGTAGATAACTGGATTCGCAGAAACGATGCCCCGATCTACCAGCAGATCTCTCAAGAGGCAAGAGCACGCGTTGAAGAAATTACAACTCCAAGAATTGCACAGTATGATTTAAGTTCTATCCGTAGAGCCGAAGAGAATGAATATATAACGGTAAGTGACTTAAGAGGACGATTTGTAGAGAGTCTCTGTGAAGTTCAGTCAAGAGACTCTAGAGCCCTATGGAGAGTAATAGAAAGCGAACTTCAGTATGATTTTAAGTCTCGAGCCGTTGGAGCTATAACTGGAAGGTATGTGATAGCGCGTCAGCTCTTTCCACGCCTTACCGTACGCCAACAGGAGGCTTTAAGAGAACGTCAAGCAAACAGAAAAGAGTACCTACACAACTACATGCAGCTTCTACACGCTCCTGCTACTACCCGCACAGAACTTGAACGTTTTATCAATCAGCCGACAACTCCGCTCTCCTCAGCTCGAAGAAAAGAGCTTCTTGCAAGCTTAAGAAATAGAAATCTCCAGGCCTTAACGGGAATTTCTAGTCCCTTAGCCATCAAGGAAGCGATTCTGAATGAAACGCGCCCCACCTATTTTAACCTTATGAAATCGATGTACCCTCTACTTGCGGATGCCTATGCTCTTACAGAAGCTGTAAAGGGAAAAGCTGAAGCTGGAGAAAATATCGGCTGTTTCGACTGCTCCTTAGAAAGCATCATCGAAGAGGTAAAAGAAAGGTTTAGCCACGATCTATCGCTTATGAACATGGCAGAGCATCTTGAAGAGCAGATCGCCTCCATCAAAAACCCATCATTCTTCGGCTTTATGGCCCCAAGCGATGCAAGCGACGATTAATAATCGCTAATGCCTAATGAGGGCCTGGTCTAGGCTATTGACTTAAGGCCTTTTTCTTAATCTTAATCATGATCTTGAGAGCCTCTTGCAAAACTAGGGGCTCTTAATCTCTTAAGGCCTGAAGGGCCGATATATCATAGCCTAGGTCGGAGCGTAAGCGGAGGCCTAGGAATACAGAATAACTAGTCCATGAGTCCTGTAAGGACGGCATTTATGGGTAGAAATCAATGCCGTCCTTACAGGACTCAAATTTTTTATACGTTTCAATACCCTGGCCTCCGCTTACGCTCCGACCAGGGCTATATCATGCCGGCCCTTCAGGCCTTAGTATCATGACGTAGCTCTAGTTTTGCAAGAGGCTCTTGATCTTAATCTTGCGTTTCTGAGCTCAGAGAAAAACAGATCGAGATCGAGATTAAGAGGAATTTTGTTCTTAAGTTGACACCATTTAGCCAGGCCCTCATTAGGCATTATTTTGATGCGTTTATGCCTAAATGAGGAAGCTGCGCTTTAATTTGGGCTTCGTCTATTTCGCCGAGTGCAGCGCGGCGATACCAGTAGCCTTTATAGGCAATACCGCGAGCGCGAAGTGCAGCCTCGAGAGTCTCATGATTTTTTACCAGATCATCGATGCAGACTACGCGCTTAGGGGCAAAATCCTTCAGCTTATCTAAAAATGCTATCAGCACATCCCCCTTGTTGGACCCGCGCGAAAACAGCACTCCATCTACATAGAGTGGATCTGTTGAAGAAAAACCTGGAAATGCTTTTTCAAAATGAAAGCCAAATGATCTCAAAGAATCCACCTTCCAGCGCTCAACAGACTCAAGGTGGCCAAATTTGCCCGTTGGATGACTTGTAAGGGCAATTACTTTTTTTTCTCTCTTTTGAAGCTCTTCAATAAGTGAAACCATTTCAGGTTCCACAATATAGCGTTCTTGAGAAACAAGAAATGCGCTGAGTTTTTTCTCTATGGCTTGCTGCTCTTCAGCCGTTTTTGCCTGACTCATAGCCTCTTGAACATGAGCCAAAAAGATTGGCTCTACTTCCGGATGCAAAAAGGGCTCTCGCGAAGTGATCAGCACTTCATCAACATCAAACACAATAAGAGTATCATTATCCGCCGAGTAAAGCACATCAGAAATTTCTTTAATAGACTGAACTGCTTGGTATGAGTCTTTACTAGCTACTATCTCTGTCGATGCGTAGTAACTTGGATCAATTGATGCAAGAAAGTGATGCAAGAAAGTGAAAAATAAAAGAAACATAGTTATAATAATTACTCAAATGCGAGAAAAAAGCCAGTGAAAACCATTGCATTAGTAATGTCAGTTTCTGACTATAAAGATCAGTCGCTAGAGCCCCTTCCCGGTGCAAACAGCGATGGAAAGCGGTTTTGCTCAGCACTTGAATCATGGGGCTTGCCAGCTGATTGGATTATCTCTCTCAATCAAGCCACCAAAAAAGATCTCATTAAAGCTTTTTATGAATGTCGTGCAGCTTTTGACGTAGATGCAAAATTTATATTTTATTTTGCTGGGCACGGCATCCGCAGCACAGAATCAGCCCTCCTTTTACAGGACAGCTCAAGCAAAAACCCACTTTCCTCAGGTCTTCGCCTGGCAGAACTGATGCAGCTTATACGCAGCTTAAAGCCGGTTGAGGCCTTTCTTTTTCTTGACGCATGCAACCTGCGTTTTAACAACCTTGACAATCCCCTTTTATCTGCAGCCAACGCAAAAGGGCTCTTCTGCATGCTTTCAGCGGGACCTGCCTTCGAAGATGCGCGCTCTAAAGGCGGCTGCTTTACCACAGCACTTTTAAAGGGGCTTGCAGAGGTGCGACAAAATCCAAAACCAAGCTGCCTAGATCTTGTGGCAAAGGTCGAGCGAGAACTTCTTACAAAAAACATCCAAGCCCCAGATGTCTATCATATCGGCTCCTCAGAGATTTGGCCTTTGGAGGCAACATATGCACACGAAAAGAGCTCTAATGAAACAGCAGAGCTCGTGGAGCGCTGGCAGGCGCATACCGAACTGCAAAATATCATCATTAGCCATCCAAATCCTATTATCTGGATGTGGGGAGAAGCAGGTCTTGGCAAGTCAGTCCTTGCCGAGCAGTTTGCAAAAAAACAAAAAGAAGCGATCTACACAAGCCTCTCTCAGCACGAAAGCCTTATAGAACAGATACGAAGAGAGAAAAGTGAGCTCTTTTTTAATAGGCCACCGGAACCTTCGCTACATATTGCTCTTAACCACATTCCTCATGCACTTGTTATCATTGACCATATCGATCACGCCTCAAATGAGGAATTACTCGAACTTATTAGCCAGATCGAAAAAACTGAACTAAGCTACCTACTGATTTCACGCCACAGATGTCCTAAAAGCCATTTTTTACGCCGCAGACACGATATTTTTGAGTGGCACACACTTCCTCTTACACTTTCAGAGATTGAAGAGCTTCTCCAAAAAAGAGGCCATGAAACTGAAAATTCTTCTGTTCTTTTGTGTGCAACAGAAGGAAATGCGCTAAAAATACAGCAGATGGCAGCATCACTTTCTGGAGATAATATCCCCACAAAAGGCAAGGCAACTGAGGAATTTATACATTGCATTACCGCAATTATTGCCTGCGGTGGTTTTATTGATGCTCTTCTCTTTTGCAGGCTCTATCGCATTAAAGCCTCAACGCTTCAAACACTTGAAAAATTGGGGCTTATACGCTACCACAAGGAAGGCTGCTTTGCACATGACCTTTTGGAAGAGCTCGTAGAAGAAAATGGCTGGCCCCTCAATAGTTATGATGCATGCCGCTACTGGGATAAACAGATCTTTCACACGCCCTACAACCGCCTTGCGTGTAGATCGCTCGTGCTACTTGCAAGCCAGATCGAAAATGTGCAGCCATTCAAGCGCTCTCTTGGACAGTGCCTAGAGACCCTTAACGATCGAGAATATAAAAGCTATCTTTTAGATCTTGTAGCTATCTTTAAAAAGAATAACTGGGTAGAGCTTCTTCTTAAAGCATCAGACTACCTTATCGACCATGAAGAATATCAGCTGTCTGGCGAAGTTTTGGCCGATCTTCTTGATGCAAAAGAGCCTCACGTACGCAACCACGCACTCAAAAATGCGATCAGGCGCCTTGTATGGCTTGGATCATACAGCCAAGCACTTGAGCTTTATAAACCGTGCAGATCGCAAGAGCTTATGGTCGCAATACGCAACCACATCGGCATTGCAGAGTTCTTTTTAGGGAACCTCGACACTGCCTTTAGCCTCTTTACAAAGAATATGCAGGCTAAAAAAATAAAGGATGAAAAGGAGCTCGGCATCACCAAGTATATGCTTGGATTGATAATGACCTATCGCAATGAACAGATTGCCAAAGCAAAAAAACTTATCGAAGCAAGCATTCTTATATTTGAAACAACAAAATACTATCACTGGACTATTGTAGGGCTTAATGGCTTAAGCGATCTCTCCTATAGCCTAGAACAGTGGAGTCAAGCCTTAATCTACCTCAATCGCTCTTTAGAAATAGCTGAAGCGCTCCAAAATAAAACCTTCCTTCTCTTCACACTGAAAAATAGAGCGCGAGTACAGCTCAGGCTTTATGGTGCCAATAGCCAGGAGCTTGCTCAAACGGTTGAGGCTATGGAAGAAATTTTGCGCACTGCAGAACAAAACTGGGTCACCATGTGGGCACAAAATGTGCTCGCAACTATTTATGCCCATCAGGGAAATCTATACAAGCTTACACCTATAACAGAAGCCGTATACCCCCTTACAGAGCACTATCTTGAATGCCACATCTTCACCCTTTCAAATTTTGGCCACAGAGCTGCCCTTGAAAAGGACTATGATAAGGCAAAAGAATTCTACAAACAGGCCTACACCCTCTGTAAGGGGGTAAAAAACCCCTTTGCAAAAGAAGAAATCAAGCAAGATTTTTTACATTGTGGTTTTCCCAACACCCTACAGGAGCATCTATGGTAGTAAACACCCCCGAAACATACTGGAAACTTCTCGATAGACCACTCAAAGAAATTTCCGGCTGCAAAACAGTCTACACAGGCATTCCATCACCATGGCTTAATGGTGTTATAGGCGGCGTTGCTGAAGAGATGGACCAAGTGTTACGCTATTTTTACGAAAAGGATGTTCCCTTCACCTGGTGGCAGTTGGAATCTGCCAAAAACGCTCCAGCACTTGAACATTTTGGCAAATCAGATGGCATGGAACTCAAGCTTTCTACTTTAGAAAAGCCCCTTAAGCGTGAGTTACAAGTAGAATGTGTATCAGACGAAAGAGCACTTATTGAATTTGTACGCACCCTGATGCAAGCGTATGAGGCACCAGATGAACTTTTTGATCCCATCTTCGAACTCTTTTCTAATGCGGGATTCGAGATGCCGCGCCTTCATTTTATTGGCAGAATGGAGGGCGAGGCCGTATCGGTCTGCTCGCTCTATATTGATGAAGATCAGGTGGCCTCACTCTTTAATGTAGGAACACCTGAACCCAAGCGTAAAAAAGGATATGCAACCCAGCTTGTACATGAGGCGCTCTACTATGCAAAAGAGCATGGCCTAAAAAGCTCTGCCCTCACTTCATTTCCCGACGCTGCCAATATCTATAAACGCCTTGGCTACACAACATCAGTTAAATTTGATATATTTATCAAAAAGTGATACAATTTGATCATGAATGAAGAAAATATATACAAAAATCTCAAGCAGCTAAGAAAAGAGCGCGGCCTCACCCTCTCTAACCTCGCAGACAAAATGGGCTCTGACTATCAGCAGCTCAGCCGTGTAGAGCGCGGCAAATCGCGCCTTACCGTAGACATGCTTATGCGCATGGCAGAGGCTCTTGACACACCTGTCGACCAACTTATCAAACATACAGAAAAGAAGCCGCCCTCGACCATTCGAGAAGCTGATCTTGGTGATATTTTAGAAAAGATCGAAGTTGCCCTCGATGAGATGCAAGTAGCTCTACGTCCACAGGTAAAAGCCGCACTTGCATCCCTTATCTATAAAGAGTCAGCGCACGCCCCCAATGCATGCGACTTTGCCCTAAAGATAGTCAAGGCGCTCATTACCTAATTCTTGCGCTCAGTAATTAATGAGGGCCTGGCCTGAATGGTGTCAACTTAAGGGTTTTTCTTATTCTTATTCTTGGTCTTATTCTTGGTCTCATTCTTGACCTACTTCTCTAAGCAAAACCCATGAAAAGAAAGACAAGAATAAGACCAAGATCAAGAATAAGAATAAGAATAAGAATAAGAACCTTTTTAAGTTGACGCAATTAGGCATAAAACAGGGTAGTTGTTTTTTTTAGAACTGTGATGTATACTCACTTGTTCAATTATGAATAGTATTACAGAAACAAAGCCTGTTACGAGTGAAATTAAGACCTTTTTACCTGTTAAGGGAATAAAGTTTGTTGCAAACTTCTTGCAACATGAAGTTCGGGCGTTTTCTGACTATTTTTCAAAGAGAATTTCGACAACTTTCGCTGCAAAACCGGCAATTGCGAATGTTTTCAAAAAAACACTTTTTACTGAGCCTGAGCTTATTGCCCCTCCTGAGGTAATAAGTGAAGATGCCCAAAGAGTTGCCATCTATAAAGACTCCCTCTTTCGCACAGTAAATAGATCAGAAACGAAGCCCATTACAGCTGAAATGATCGCCTTTCTTGCCGAAGATCTGCAAGAGGTAGATGCCGCACTTCTTACTCAAGATAGTGCAATCATTGAGGGACAAAAGCGCGCCGAACAACTTAAACAGATTATCAAAAGCGGATCAGATGATGAGCTTGCAGCCTTTTCACAAAGCCTTGTGGGCAAAAGCTTCTCTATGCCCTTTACCATACGTAAAGAGTCTCTTGCCGGCGTTGCCGCATTCGAAAATGTGGTCGATAAGGTAGAAAAAACAGTCAATAATATAGGCATGCAGTTTGAACAGCTTAAAGCCGTTGACGAAAGTATAGAGCAGCGAATAAACGCACTTAAAGAGTGGGGCAGAAAATACTTTCCAGAAAGCTGGTGTGATGCCATCGAAAAAAGCTTTATGCTCGACGCTCGCGATATTTTTATCGATAACTGCCCCGTAGAGTCTGCAGGGGCACTCTGGGATAAACTTGTTCAACATGGCATCCACGACACCGTAGAACAGTCCATTAAGGGCGCACTCGATGAAAAGCTGGCAACAATCCAAAAAACAGCAACGGGTGAGCTGGATAAAGTCACCTCCATGATACCGCTTGAAGCTCAATCACTCTTAAGTCATGCAGGGTATGACCTTAATCACTCAACAGGATGGCTAGAAGTTGTAAAACAACCTGATAATAGGTTTACAGTCACTATTTACGCAAAAACAAGTCTGCTCGACCTACCAGGGCCCACACCACTTGTATTTGCCAATGTGCCTGCCGAAAATCTGAACCAAGAGCTTTTTTACCGTCTCTTCTCCTATGATGCCTGGCCTCAATGGAAAAAGGCTAAAGGCTTTAGCTGGCAAGACTTTACTAAAGGCTTTTTAGATCAGCTACAGGTAGCCCCTAATCTGCCTAAAGACGAAGATCAACCCACTCGAAACTGCTTGCAAAATCATCCGCTCTTTCTTGCTCTTATTGCAACAAAAGCATCAACTGACCCTGAAAACTACATTCTTCGACTGCAGCGTCAAGCCCTTATCGATGGCTGGGCACAAAAGAGTCCAGGACTTCTACCACTTGCCAAAAGCCTCTATAGCAATGCAAAAAAGTGTCTTAAAGGTGTAGAACTTCGTAAAATAGAAGCGGCCTACTTGGAGCTTGCTCAAGAGCCCCAAAAAACCCAAGAGGCCTTTAGCATACCGGCACTTCCCGCACTACGAGAAGTGGCAGTTGAGTTTTTTGGCCAAGAGATGGGCGAAACCATAGATTCCGTAACAACAACAAAGGCGCCAGAATCAGTTGGTGTAATTGACCAGTTTGTCACCCACATAAAGCAGTTTCGGCCCTCTCTGTACCATATCTTTAGGCTTTGTAGCGATGCTGTACGAATAGCCTATCACCCAATTTTGGGCACTCTTTTAGGACTTACAGCTCATCTTGCCCTTACCCTTATTGTACCAGGATATGCGCTCCTGGGCCCGGCTCTTTACCTTGTTGTAAGCAAGATGGTGGCGCAGTTTGGCATAGACATTCTCTACTCAATACTTCCTAAAGAGATGAGTCAGTACCTTGTGAAGGTCTCAAGTTTTGTAAGGGAAATTCGCGATCACATTTTTAAGCGGATAAAGTTTGCTGCCCTTAAAATTCTTCTACACTTCTTTATCGACCCTAAGGTAGCGCTGAAGCTTACAAATCTCCAGCAGAGCATCACAAAAAATGGCGAAATCTCCTTCGACCTACCCGGCAATAGCGTAAAGCCACTCACATTTACCCCTCTTCGCATCACCTCAGTAACGCCCCTTCCAAGGGTTCAAAAGAACCCCCACCTCTCTAACGACATGAAAGAGTGGCTCAAGATCTTCACACAAGATGTTCTTTTTGCACATATTGCCACCCTACCAATACCAAAACGGGGTGTCCCTAACCCATTTTGGGATACCTTTACAGATACCGAAACATTGCATAAACTGATCATTGCTTCTGCAACCGGCGTAGAACCAACCGCCCAAAAGATGATGTCCTTCTACACGCTGTATGCCATAGCAGACTACCTTGCAAGAAGGGATCCAAACAGCCATCTTTCGGATGCGTTTAAGTCAAACCCTACTGAACTCATGAAATGGACAAGCTCCCTGGCGGCGCAAGTTCCAGATGCCCAAAGCTACGTAAGGCTTAAAGAGCTTGCTGACTATTTTGAGTTTGACCTCACGAAACGCTATACAGAAGATGAATGCATTGCGCGAAGTGAAGCATCCCTTTTTCATGTAAATCCACAAAAATTCACATTAGGGACAGCTATTAGGGATGTTACCCTGCAATCTAGCTGGCTGGCTTCTAATTACAGCACGATGACTCAGGTCTTTAACCATAAAAATAGCATAGACTACTGCTTCTACAAAGAACTCTTAAAAGACCCAGAAATTGCGAAGAGAATTGACCAATCTAAAGGTGAATTTGAACAGGTTGTCCAGCTCTACATGGATCCACAAACACAAGAGCATACCGATGGCATCCTCCCACAAAGCTTTAGAACGTTGCGCCTCATCGATACTATTGCCTACAATGCTCACACAGTCTGCAAAGACAAAGTTTCTGACATTCGTTTTCACCTCAACAAGATTGATAGCCTTTTAACAATACCTTTTCATGCAGCGCTTAATGCCACAGGCCACACTCCCCTCAAAAATGAAGCACACACCAATCCTGCTGAAGCACTCTGCCATTCGATAAACCCGAACGCATCCTATAACAAATTACGATCAGCAGCATGCGTCCGAGAGCCTGGCAGTTCAAGCCAAATGGCAACAGTCATCGCTGTACGAGAAGATACTACACAACATCTCTTTAAAAAGGCGCTCACCACACAAGGCAAGATCAATGTTGAAATGATCACGGCTCATAAAGCTGACATGGTGGTTCGAGCCTTGGCATTTTTTAGCCAATCGCCAGAGCTTTTAGAAGAAGGGCCGTTCCAAACCTTTTTTTCTCATTGCCTCCTTAATGTAGGAGCTCTGCAGACACAGCTTAAGGCTCGTCCGTCATTTTCGACCCATATCGCCTCATGCTTTTTACATTTTTTCTCTCTTCCAACAAGCTACGACACTCACATCTTTCTCTTAAAACTAGCCCTTCAACTCGATGCACTTCATGATGGCATTATCCCCGATCTAAAAAAATACCTCAAAAACGAGCTCGAAACGACAAAAGATAGACGCTATGCGAGCCAGCTTGCAGATATGCTGAAGGGCTCTACATTTCTTTTTGATTCATCTGAAGAGATCGTTCGCCTAACAAAAGGGATGGTGCCAAGAGGTAGCGTGGGGATTGACCGTGGGGACGAAATATACTATCCCGCCACCTCAGTCCGTTCTATAAAAGCAACAGGGGCCATTTTTTATGAGCGCGATGGCAAAATGTTTGAGCTTGTATCATCAGATGCCCTCAGCCAAAAATTTCAAAAGCGCGCCTGCTGGAAAAATGGCTCTACGCTGCTTGTAACTGAAGATACTTATCTATATAAAACCATCCAGCTTGAAGAGCTACAAGAAACTGCTGTAGACCTTAAGACAGCCGCGCACGGCCTTAATCTCCTCTCATGGCTACATCCAGTATCACAAATGAAGGCCTACTGCCTAAGAGATAAGCCAGAGACTTTAAGCCGTCTTGATATGCCAAAACTTGACTTAACCTTTCGACTAGAAAATAACGAAATGGTCTCTGTTGGCAAGTTCCACAACTACTTTATAAAACGAACACAGAAACATCCTGCGCTTAAAGATATCCCACAGTACCTTTTGCTTGAAAATCCAAAAGGCGAACAGCTGGTACTTATACCAAAACAGTCTGAATTTGCGCTCATAGGCACCTACCTTGCAAAACACTTTGCAGGCCTTATGGTGCCGCACCTTATCACAAAAATAGCCTCTCAGAATGAAACCAGCTACTATGTCTATACTCTGAAAGATGAATTAGAGACGAACGACCCTGCTGCCGTTGCAAATTGCCTTATAACTGCAATCGTAAAAGAAGATGCGGTAGCATGTAAAAAATGGCTTTTGAAACTGGCAGACCTCGGAAGAATTTACCCTTTTACAGACGCGCTCTATCACCAGCTGAACCTTGCTATGGTTCCACTTTTAGTGACAAGCGATCCAGAGTGGCTGTCAGCGGGGCTCAAGCTTGCTGCCATTACGCGCTCCAATGCACTTCTTCTTGCTCATCGATCTGAGCCATTTACCTTAGCGCCAGTTTTTGCAAGCTTACCAGAAAAAAACCGAGCTATCTACTGGACAATGCTTCAGATGGCCTTTAGGCGCTACTTGGGACAACTTGCAGAGGGTGCCAAGCCAACCCTTGATCCACAAGAAGAGCTGATGCTTCTTCAAGAAATTGGCGAGATTAGCGCTCACTTTATAAAAAGCCAATTCCCAGTTAATTCAAAAGTTGCTGACAAAATTCTTGATCCGCAGCTTATGCTAGAGCAGCTTGCGATGTCTCCTGAGATCGTCCATCGCTACCAGAAAATTAAAACGGTACTGGGCGAAAAAATCTCGCTACGAGAAGCTTTTAACTACTTTGTCTACCTCAGCATACATGCACCGCCACTTGAGCGCCCAAAAGCAGATCCGGGTCTTTTAGCGACCCTTTCTGACGCCGCAGATACGCTACAAGATACACTCAACCAAGCAACAGGACTGGTATCTGAGTGGCTCAAGTTTAAATCGGTAAATCCTATCGACAAAGAATTTATCGCAAAAGTGGCCCGTGTAGGTCTTACCCATCTTGCGCACAAAAAGAGTCAAGATCATAAGCAATTTCTTGAGCTTGCTCTTGATATAACCGTTCTGAAACAGTGCCCAACATTGCAAGAGCAGCTTGAGAGCTGCCCTATAACAATACGCTCAACATTTGAACAGGACCTTACCAAATATGCTGCAAGCTACCTTTGCCTTGCCGCAGGACGAGGCCCTGCATTACGCTCAAAAGAGTTTCGCAAAAATCTCCTGGCACTCTCAGGAAACTTTAGCCCAGAGATCCAGCGACTTATCCTCTTTTTACAGGGCATTGCCCTTTCAAACAAACCAATAGAGTTTTCGAGGCTTGAAGAGTTTTGGAATGGTCC
>JAFEGT010000040.1 GCA_018239765.1 Verrucomicrobiota bacterium | reverse complement strand
TCGATCTTTATGATCATCCTCAGCGCCCTACTTTTAAAAGAAAAAGTCAGCCGTAAAAGCTGGCTTGCTGTAGCTGTTGGGCTCTTTGGCGTGCTTGTTGCCATACAACCCGGCGCTCACCTTTTTGAATGGGTGGCCCTCTTTGTGCTTCTAGGTAGCTTTTTAGGTGCACTTAACAAAATACTCATGCGTCGCTTAAGCGAAACAGAGCACAACCTCTCCATCACAATCTATCCCAATATTTTGATGGTACTGGTTATGGCGCCGCTTGTGCTTACAAATTGGCAATCTATGCCATGGGAACATTGGGGGCTGTTTGCAATTGTAGGGATTATAACGGCGGCGGCACAGTATGCTATTGCTGCCTCACTCAAAAGTACTGAGGCATCGGTACTTGCGCCCTTTGAATATTCGACATTTTTTTGGGTTGCAGGGCTTGACTACTTCTGGTGGAGCAAGACCCCCGATCTTTCAACGATAATAGGGGCGAGCATTATTGTTGCTAGTAACCTCTACATCCTTCGGGCGTTTAAGGCGCCTCAAAGGACATAAGGGACTCAAGGGACTTAAGGGACATTTAACTTTGTCCCTTTATGTCCTTGAAAAAGCTAAGGCTCGTTCTTCTTTGAGCTGAGTCAAGAAACCATTGGTCTCTTTCACTACAACACCAGAGAGCGCAGCAAGCGCAATCAGGTTAGGAAAAGCCATTAAACCGTTAAAGATATCAGAAATTTTCCACACCACTTCAAGCTCTAAAAGAGCTCCTGCAAAGCAGATGACGGTAAAGAGAATTCTAAAGAATGGCACACTCTTTGTGCCGAGAAGATATTCAACGCACTTTTCGCCGTAATAGGCCCAGCCAATTAAGGTTGTAAAGGCAAAAAGCACAAGGCCAATACTCACAACATAGCCGCCCCACCAAACAACAGAGGTAAAGGCTGCTACTGTCATACTTGCGCCGTTAAGGAGCTTGCCTTGAGCATCAACGCTACCAAAGGCATCTGTTACGCCTAAAACAAGGCCAGTTACTGTGCACATGATAATTGTTGCTAAGAAGCAGCCTGTCATCGATACAAGCGCCTGGCGGCCCGGAGTGTCAGTCTTTGCAGCAGCCGCTGCAATTGATGCGGTACCAAGACCGGCTTCCGATGTCATAAGACCGCGGCTTACACCAACCTGGATTGCCATAGCAAGAGTAGAGCCAGCAAAACCACCAAAGGCTGCCTGACCAGAAAACGCACTTGAGAAGATCGCAGAAAGTGCACTTGGGATTTTTTCATAACATTCAAACAGCACATAGCATGCGCCGCCGATGTAGAGAACTGCCATAAATGGCACGAGCAGCGCTGCCACTTTGCCAATACTCTTGATGCCACCCAAAATGGTAAGAGCAGCAAGAAGCGCCATAGCAACGGCACTGTAGATAGGATCAATATCAAAAACACTGTGCATTACATCAGCAACGGAGTGCGCCTGAATCATATTGCCGCCGCCAAATGCTGCAAAGCAGCCAAAAAAGGCAAAAGAACCTGCAAGCCATTTCCAGCCGAGGCCACGCTCGATAAAATACATAGGGCCGCCTGACATTTCACCTTTGCCATCGAGTGTGCGGTATTTTACCGCCAAGATCGCTTCAGCATACTTTGTTGCCATACCGATGAGCGCTGTCACCCACATCCAGAAAAGAGCGCCAAGGCCGCCCATAGCAATACCTGTTGCAACGCCGGCAATGTTACCAATACCGATTGTAGCAGCAAGTGCTGTCATCAAAGATTGAAAGTGGCTGATGTCACCTTCACTTTCTTTATCGTTATTTTTGCCAAAAGCAAGCTTCAAGGCATACCAGAGGTAGCGAAACTGCAATCCCTTTAGTGCAAAGGTAAGGTAAAAACCGATTCCACAGATAAGAGCAAGAAGTGGTATTCCCCACACCATGCCCCAAACGCGATCAAGCACTAAAAGTATTGTTTCGTACATTATATGTTCCTACAGTTGGGCTTTCTGATTCTATAAAAGTTTGTGTCTCTTTACGTATAACGCCGGCAAGGGCCGCTAGTGCAATCATATTTGGAATGACCATGAGGGCATTCATAATATCAGCAAAGCACCAGACGACATCCAGGGCAAAAAGCGATCCTGGAACGATCAGCGCTACATACATAAGGCGGTATAGTGTAACAGATTTTACACCAAAAAGATATTCAAAACATTTTTCACCATAGTAGGCCCAGGAAATGACGGTAGTATAGGCAAAAAGGATCAAGCCTACAATCACCACATACTTTCCACCAGCTATAGCGTGAGAAAAGGCTGAAATAACAAGAGAGGCACCATTAAGCACCTGACCTGAGGCATCCTGAGATCCCAAAACTCCCGTTACAGCAATCACAAGAGCTGTAATCGTGCAGATAATAGCTGTTGAAACAAGCGTTCCTGTCATTGACATAAGGGCCTGTCTTCCTGATGAGCTTGTCTTTGCAGCAGCTGAGGCGATTGAAGCGATGCCGAGGCCTGCTTCACTACAAAAGACGCAGCGAGCCACGCCCATTTGCAAAGCAAGTGCCGCTGTAGAGCCTAAAAAGCCACCGACAGCCGCTTGGCCTGTAAAGGCAGCTTCAAAAATTGTGCCAAACGCCGCAGGGAGCTCTTCGTAATACATTCCAAGCACTAAGAGACCAACCCCTGCATATGCCAAGGCTTTAAAGGGAACAATCCAGGCAGAGAGCTTGCCTATGCTTTTGATGCCGCCAAAAAGCACTATGGCGGTAATAATGGTGATAACGCTGCCGGTAATCCAGGGGCTTACGTCGTAGATATTACGAACGGCATCCGCTATAGAATTTACTTGAACAAGGTTACCTGTACCGATTGCAGCGATCGAAGCAAACACTGCAAAAAGTGTGGCCATCCACTTCCAGCCAAGGCCCTGTTCTATATAGTACATTGGGCCGCCAGACATCTCGCCTTTTGCATCTACGGTACGGTATTTTACAGCGAGAAGACTTTCAGAATATTTGATCGCCATCGAGATAAACGACATCACCCACATCCAGAACACAGCGCCAAGGCCGCCAGCTGTTAGGGCTGTTGCCACGCCCACGATGCTTCCTGTACCCACAGCTGATGCCATTGAGGTCATAAGCGATTGAAATGGGCTGATATCTCCGACGGTGCCGCTCTTATCTTGCTGGCCTATTAAACGAATTGCTTTAAAGAGATAACGAAATTGAACGCCTCTTAAGGCAAACGTGAGGTAGATACCCACGCCGATAAGGAGGGCAAGCAATGGAGGGCCCCAGATTGCCGATTTTACACCTTCAAGAAACATCAATAATTCGTTCATATTTTGCCTTCTTTAAAGCGAACTAGGATAAGAATATCCCTAATTGTTGAATAGTTAAATATATATTATACAATAAAAAAGGCTTTACGTCAAGGTATAACGTGCCCCTGCCCCTGCCCTTGCCCGTGCCCTTGCCCCTGCCCTTGCCCACTTTTTAATTATTCCGCTTGAGGCTTTTTGATGACCTTTCCATTTGATGACTTTCATGGTCTTTTGATGAAATGAAACATAAAATAATTCAGGGCAAGGGCACGGGCACGGGCAAGGACAGGGTGACTAAGGAGGTCTTAAGACTTTCCAACCGCGAGAAGCAAAGCGGTGTAGAGCAGTGCGCCGGTGACAAAAAAGAGGTAGCCTACGTTTTCGCGCTTGGGTAGCTCATAGTGAAGAGCATTAAGAATCATGCCCCCTGCCACGAAAGAGACGGCAATAGCCACAAAGGCTTCGGGAATATGGACAATATCAGCAGTTGCATAGCCAATAAAGAGCGCTGCAACAAGCAGCCAGCGAGCTCTATCTTCATAGAACATATCGCTCAAACTTTTTGCCACATGATCACGCACAAAGTAGTGCATCCCCATGGCAAAGGTAAATAGAAGAAGAGGCTGAATATCAGGATTACTGCTATCGGTAAGACTCGCTCCAACCAAAAAGTTAAAGAGAAGATAGCCACTCAATGCAATCCAATAGCTTCTGGCTGTTCCTCTACTTGCTTGCGTATGGATGCCATAGTAAAAAAGAACCCCTAACATTGCTATAAGGTAGGCATGCTTGGTTAAATAGGGCACGATAGGATCAAAGGTTGCTTTTAAAATGGGCTGCTTTTCTTCAAGGGATGGCAAAAGATCAACAAAGACATAGGCAAACGAGATCCCTGCCGCAAATGATAAAAAGCGACCATGCCATACCCAGCCCAATACTTTTGCTTGATTTGCAAAAAGATGGACAACTGCAAGTGCTAGAAGCGAATAAAATCCCGGATTCCACATACCTTACAAATATGGCAGTAGCAGATAAAAAGCTAGATGCATTATAAAAAGGGGATGCTGACACCAAACGAATTGAAAAGAACGTACGCAAGCTCCCACATTGCTCAGGCGCGTACAACCATCGCCAATATCCTGCAGGGAAAAGATCCAAGACGGCTGCTTATTGTAGGCCCCTGTTCTATACATAACATTGACTACGCCAAAGAGTACGCTAAACGCCTCAAAACCCTAGCTAATGAAGTTCAGGATAGCTTTTACATCTGCATGCGCGCCTACTTTGAAAAACCGCGCACGACTCTTGGCTGGAAAGGGCTTCTGTACGATCCATTTTTAGATGGTTCAAACAAGATTGAAGAGGGCCTTAAAATGGCTCGAGAACTTCTTGAATATCTTCAAGGATTAGAAATTGCAGCTGCAACAGAGTTTCTAGAGCCACTATCATACCATTATCTTGGAGATCTCATCTCTTGGGGATCTATTGGTGCAAGAACATGCCACTCACCTATCCATCGACAGCTTGCATCGTATATTCCTATGCCAATAGGCTTTAAAAACCCGATCGACGGCAACATTGAAATTGCCATTCAGGCATGCCTGACAGCAAGAAAACCCCACACATTTTTAGGAATTGATGATAATGGAAAAATAGCTACACTTCACTCTGAAGGCAATTCCCTTTGTCATGTGGTTTTACGAGGATCAGTCAATGGGCCCAATTTTGATGAAGCGACAAGCACTATTGAGCGTCTTAAACAAGAAAAGCTTCTAGATGCTATTATAGTGGACTGTTCTCATGGTAACTGTCAGAACGACTACAGAAGACAAAAAGAAATTTTTGAGCAACTGATGCATCAGACTGAAATACGCGGCATTATGATTGAAAGTTTTCTTGAAGCAGGCAACACTAACATACACAATCGCGGCCAATCTATCACCGATCCATGCATCGACTGGGAAATGACCGAGAGCATGATAAAAGAGGCTGTTATATGCGTCTGATCGCACTTTTTCTTCTTATCTTAGCAACAAGCTGCAAAAGACCCACTCTATCGGTGGAGCCTGGCTACTTTACCCGTAAAGACCTCGCAAGCTCATATGTAGGCACTCCTGATCCAAATAAGGAAAAGCCAATCTTTGGCCAAAGGCTCTACATATCTTGGGATCGCCCTCAAGAAGAGATGCCGCTTTCTTTACACATTCAGGTGCGACTAAAAAAGAAGGGCTTCTTAGATAAAATCGTGCCTCTTGATACATCCTCTGGCAGCTACACCTTTCCAATTGTAGGCCCTGACTATACGAGCAGCGGCGGCTTACTAAGCTACAAAGTGGAACTTCTTTCTAAGGACTCTGTCGTCGCCACAAGCAAACATAAGTTCTGGGTTGAAGACATTCACTTTTCTGAAGAATAAGTCTTTTTTAGTTCCTGCAGTTTCTTTTTGCAAAAGGCATTGATATCGCCTTTGAATGGCCCTGTAAGAAATGGAGCCCAGACTATAGCATTGAACGAAATCATAATTTCGTAGGGCGTATAGGAAGAGGTGATCTTTTTTTTCTTTTGAAGAGCCTCTATCTGCTTTATCCACGATTCAATCCAAGCCTCTGATGTACCTGAAATGGTCTCACCCTCTTCTTCTAAAGCTTGCCAAAGAAGCATTCTGACGAGGTTTTGGTTTTTGCTATAAAGCTGAAGACGTCGTGTTACAAGATGCTCTAAAAGCTCATCCAAAGAGTCTATATGTGGTGCCTGTAGAAGATGCTCAGGGCCTAGAGTATTCGTGATAATATGGCTCTTTACCTCTCTCCAGAGTGCTTTTTTATCTTGGAAGTAGTGGTATATGAGACTCTGGTTTATCTTGGCCTCTTTTGCTATTGCCCCTATAGATGTTCCAGAAAAGCCTTTATCTACAAAGAGCTTTTCAGATGCGTTCAGAATAGCGGCAAGAGTCTCCTCTCGCGCTTTTTGATGGAGGTTTATTTTCATAACAACATTGTGACGAATGGTGCTATCTTTCGTCAACTGAATGATCGTTCAATATTTGTTGAACGTTTATTCAACATTTGCTATAGTAAGCGAAAACAGGAGAAAAACAATGCCGTTTAGAAAAGTACTTATAGCCCTGCTGGTTATGCTGATATTTGGATTAAATGCTGTAATGAGCAAGATGGGTCTCCAGGAATTTCCCCCACTGCTCTTTACCCTGCTGCGATTTGCTATTTTACTACCCGGCATTTTCTTTATCGCCAGACCCCAAATGTCCTGGGGCATGCTGGCGGCCATTAGCGGCAGCATAAGCTTTGGCTTTTTGCTCTTTGCAAACATGGGCCTTTGGCTCGGAGCATCCGCTGGCACGTACGCCTTCATCGCTCAAACCGGCTCTATCTTTGCGATTGGCGTGGCCTATCTTATTCTTGGCAATAAACCATCCCCCTTCGACATAGCTGGTATTGCTCTTGGGCTTGTGGGAATATACTGGATCTGCACCTCAAATGGCATTGAGGGTTCATTTACAGCGCTCAGCTGCCTCGTTGCTTCTGCTATTATGTGGGGTCTTGGCTTTACGCTTGTAAAAAAGGCACATGCTCCATCGGTCCCTACAATAGTCTGGACCTCAATATTTGTGATTCCCCCACTTGCAGTTGGCTCGCTTCTTGTAGAAGATTGGAGCTGTCTAAAAGAGGCCACACCTGTCGGCTGGATGAGTATATTTTTTAGTGGCTGGGTGAGCATGCTTGGAGCGGGCGCGCTTCTGATGTATCTTTTTAGGACAGAAGCTGTGGCAAAGGTTGCCCCCTACAACATGCTTGTTCCCGTTACAGGCTGCCTATTTTCTTGGCTTATCCTGAACGAGCAGCCAAGCCCAAACCTCCTTCTTGGCGGCAGCTGGATTTTGCTTGGCCTCATTATGGCTCAAGTAATCCCACATCTTTTCAAGCCCGCCAAGGCATAATTCTTGCCAGAATCTCCAATTTTATTGGAGNNCTCCAATAAAATTGGAGATTCTGGTAGGATTAAGGCAAGAGGGACATTCTATGGAAAAGCTAAAGTTTGCCAAAACTGCATACATCATGACGCAAAATTTGCTTCCGCTTCTAAGTGATTACACAAACCCCCATGATCTTATTTCGCGCATGTGTAAAACAGGTGAATTGATCCGATTAAAAAATGGTTTTTTTGTGATTGCTGATAAGATCAAAGATACTGCAGTGCCCTATGAACAGATTGCCAATCTCCTTTATGGGCCATCTTACCTTAGCTATGAATGGGCACTTTCATACTATGGGATGATCCCAGAAGGTGTATATGTAATGACATCAGCCTGTTTCATAAAATCCAAAAGCTACACTACCCCTCTCGGCACCTTTGAATATAATTTCTTAGGTCATCGCCGCTATACTACAGGCATCACGCAAAAAAATAGCGCCGGCGGAAATTTTTTGATTGCCACACCAGAAAAAGCTCTGGCAGATTTAGTGCACAAAAAGAGCAGACACTTAGGTAGCAAAGACCTTCTTATCGACCTTGTGGAGGGCCGCAGAATCGATGAAGAGGATCTCAAAAATCTCGACAAATCACACCTTACAGAAATAGCCGAAAACTATCGCTCAACGGCAGTAAACAACCTTCTCAACGCTATAGGACGTATATGAGCCAGCTAAACATTGCCAAAATGTTAGAGCATTATCAAAATTCAAAAATTCAAGAACAGACAAAAATTCGTGAAATCCTGCAACAGACAGCCCTGTTGGGACTTGAGCGGCATGGTCTTTTTGAAAAAGCTGCTTTTTACGGCGGAACCGCCCTAAGAATTCTCTATGGCCTGGATCGTTTCAGTGAAGATCTTGATTTTACTCTCCTACGACCTGACCCAGAATTTGATTTCACACCCTTTCTGGAAGGCATGAAAAAGGAGCTTGCTTCATTTGGTTTTGAGATGGATGTTGCGGTAAAGAAAAAAAACATCGACACCAGCGTGCAATCGGCATTTTTGAAAATGAATACAATACAGCTCTACATCGCTATTGGCGACGAGCAAAAAAGCAAAAAAATAAACCACAACGAAAAGGTGCAGATAAAGCTGGAAATAGACACAGACCCTCCTCCACATTATCGCGTGCAAAACCAACTCGTGCTGAATCCAGTTTCATTTTATGTGCTCACACTACACCAAAGCGATCTTTTTGCAGGTAAAACCCATGCGGCACTCTATCGGGCTTGGAAAGGACGCGTCAAAGGCCGAGACTGGTATGACATCATCTGGTACATCACTAACAAGATCCCTTTAAGCTTGACCTACCTTGCCTCTTGTATGCGTCAAGCTGGCAACCTTAAGCACGATGAGCCGCTCGATCGTTCGCACGTGCTCACACTTCTTCACGAACGCATTGACACCATTGACTGGGCAAGCGCAAAAGCCGATATGTACGCTTTTATTCCTGATCCGGAACGACTCAATATCTGGTCTAAGGAATACTTCCACGCACTCGTCGACAAACTCTCTACAGAGCCTCAACGCGTGCATGATAACGGATTCCAAGACAGGTAATAAGGGTAAAGTAGAGAACAAGAAGAGTACCTGGAAAGGAGCTATGTATTGTAAGATCGCACCAAGAAGGTGCATGGGTCACAAGCGTAAGAGCGCAGTCGAGAATAGAGGCCGCGATTGAAAAGAGAAAGGTAGCAAAAGGAGCTACCCAGATAAAAAGAAAGGCAAAAGCCACCACAAACATCGCAATCGATACACAAAATGGAAAAAAGCAGTTGTAGACCATACCAAGAAGTGGAAATTGGCCAAAGGCATAAAGAGACATCGGCAGCATAAAGATGCTCACACTTGTTACAAGCGCAACTGACGATATAAAAAAGGTCAGCAAGACAAAATAGAGCTGGTCTAAAAATGGCATCTTCAACACTTCAGAGAGGTTTCGAGTAGGAAATAGGGAACGTATGGCCTTATGAAGTGTAGGATAAAGTAGCAGTATGGCAAAGGTTGCCAAAAAGCTCAAAGTAAAGGCTAAAGAGGTTATCGAGGCAGGATCAAGAGTAAGTACCACCATAAGGCCAAGGCCAAGTGCATTGAGCCCATTGGATTGTCTTTCTAGACATTTACCCAAAATAAGCACCATAGTTGCCACATATGCCCGAAGCACAGATGCTGAAGGCCCTATAAAAAGCAGATAGGCCGTCACACCTAAGAGAAGGCATATATTTGTAATTCGCCACGGCAGTAGAAGCCGAAAGAAGGATGCCATAATAAGTGCAATGAGGCTAAAGTGAAATCCCGACACAACGGTAATGTGCTGCAGGCCAAAACGATTAAGGGCAGCTTTAAGCTGTGTATCATGAAACTCACCAAGCAATACCCCTTCAAGAAGTGCTCTGGTTTGGCCTGGGGCTAAATATTTCGCAAGCGTTGTCTTCATCGTGGCCTTTAGTCTTTGGCGCCACTCTACGAGACTATAGGTCTCTTCAAGCTTCTCGAGGGCCGGCTCCTTATCAAGTTTAAGCGTCCAGTTGCCTTCATGGTGCTGAAGAGACCCTTTAGCTCTGTAGATGCCATCTGCCTTTGGCCTTGTGCCAATATGGTTCCAAACAAGCTTACAAGGAATGTTTTTTGCAAAAAAGCTATTCTCATCACTCTCAAAGCCTATTAGATCTATTTTAAGCTTTGTGTAGGGACGGCTGTAGCGAATTTCATGGACAAAGTCGGTGATTTCAAAGGTGGCAACACCAGTGACAGAATCTGCCCACGAGGGCGGATAGATCGATGAGTTTGAGGCAAAAAACCAAAAAACAGCTGTTGTAAGCAGCCCCAGAATGGCACGTTCTTTTTCAACCAACAAAAATAACGTGATGACTGGAATGAGGAGTACAGGATGCCATGAAAAGGCAAAAAGCGCTCCAAAACAGACTGAAAGCCCGTAAAAAAGAGCAGGAGCTGAAGAAAAAAAATGCCTTACAGACTCAATAAAGCTGTAAGGCATTTTCATTATTCTTTACGGAAGATCTTGCGAAGAGCTTGTGTTAGCTTCTTCTTGATGAAAGGAGCCCTCTTGTTGGGGCACCTCACCTTCCGACATGCGGATATCTTCGTCAGCGATAGAATAGGGAGCTTCACGGAAGCTCATCTCATCTTCTGAGGTTGTGCCAAGTGTTGCAAGGGATGCATCATCATCATCCGGCATAGAATCTTTATCGTCGTTTATATAAAACGCGCCCTTATAGTCTTCTCGAAGACGCTTTAGGTCATCGCGAATAAGTTTTGTAGGCGGTGGGAGTATTGACGATAGCATTGGTGTTGAAGAAAGTTCTTCTGACACAATAGCAGGAGCTTGCTCACCTGGTACTGCTTCTTCGCCCTGAGCTGAAGCTCCCTCTTCGCGACCACCACGGCGGCGGCGAAAGCGCTGGCGCCTTCCCTGTCTTCTATCACCACGTTCGGCCTTAGGCTCCTGCGGCTGAGCTTGTGCCTCCTGTTGTGGCTGCTCGCCTTTAGGCTCCTGGGCTTGAGCTTTAAGACGCTGTGTAGGCATCTTAGCTTGGCTGTCGCTTGGTGTTTTAAGCACCATGCGAGGCTCGCGCACTTCGAGTACTTCGTAGTCTGCTACAGGTACTATAAATGGCTTAGGTCTTTCCATTGAGCGAAAGAAAACGCCCGATCCAAATGATACCACTTCAAGTGCATCAACAAAATGTTCTTCGGATCCGGCTCCTTTGCTACTTCTTACAACAAGTCTATAGCCCTCTCGAGGGGTAATAACCGTCTCAATAATTGGTTCTCGTGTAAAATCCACGCGTCTGTTCCTTGTATATCGTTTATCCAAAAAGTTGCTTCAATTATGAACGAAAGCATGATTTAGTCCAAGGAGGCTTTTGCAAAACTGGAGGCCTCGGAAAAAACGATTATTTTGAGCCCGGTTGCTCGCCGCTTTGGCGGCTACAGGCGGCCCCCGAGCAACATACTCAACTCGAGTAGGGCGAGGGGGCCGCGAGCAACCCCTCTCAAAAGAATGTTTTTAACATGGGCTCACTGTTTTGCAAGAGGCTCCGAACTATTCATGTACTTTAAGAGGTCTACTACACGCTGTGAGTAGCCCATTTCGTTATCATAC
>JAFEGT010000003.1 GCA_018239765.1 Verrucomicrobiota bacterium | reverse complement strand
TTGCAGCACACCCTTCGGGCGTGCAATATTTTATATTCTATATCCCCAGGGCACCTACGGTGACCTGGGCTATACTACATCATTCCCTTCAGGAGTGAAATTACTCTTCTTTGACAGCAGTTTTGGACTTGCGGGAGTTTTTCTCCTTTTTAGGAGGGGCTGCCGCTTCATCCTTTTGTACAAAGACAATCTTTTCGCCTTCAGCAACAAGGTCTGCATTCCAGCTTTCGTCAGGATGCGACAGCAGCTGCTCAGCAAGCTGATCTTCAACATACTGCTCAATAGTGCGACGTAAAGGTCGTGCGCCCATCTCAGGCTGAAACCCTTTTTCCACCAGAAACTCTTTAGCACTCTCTGTAAGCGTAAGCGTTACATCTTTGTTCACAAGGCGACTTTGGATTTTCTTCATCTCAAGATCAACGATGTGTCGAAGTGCATCTTTAGATAGTGGCTGGAAGATAACGATGTCAGTAAGACGGTTTAAGAATTCAGGCTTGAAGTGCTTTTTCACTGCGCCGTCGATCTTTTCCTTCATCGTATTATATTCCATCATGCCTTCACGTGTGCTAAAGCCAATCTCTGTGCTCTTACGGATAAGGTCAGCACCAAGGTTTGAGGTCATGATGATAATAGTATTACGGAAGTCCACCTTGCGGCCAAAGGCATCTGTTAAGCGACCCTCTTCAAGAATCTGCAAAAGGATGTCCATAACATCAGGGTGCGCCTTTTCAACTTCGTCAAACAGCACTACAGAATAGGGACGCTGGCGTATACGCTCTGTAAGCTGTCCGCCCTCTTCATAGCCCACATAACCAGGAGGTGGCCCCATGATGCGCGATACGGCAAACTTTTCCATATATTCAGACATGTCGATCTGAATGAGGGCATCTTCACCGCCAAACATATTGATAGCAAGCTGACGACCTAAAAGTGTCTTACCAACCCCTGTCGGGCCTAAGAATAAAAAGGCACCGATTGGGCGATTTGGATCTTTAATATCAGCACGACTACGGCGAATTGCACGCGAGACAATATTTACAGCCTCATCTTGGCCAATAATATTGCTTCTAAGAACCTCTTCGAGCTTTAACACCTTCTGCATTTCCCCTTCTGTCAAACGATAGATAGGAATGCCGGTCTGTTTTGCAACAACGGCTGCTACATCTTCATCATCAACAGAGACTTCATGCTCTTCGCGGTTTGTTTCCCACTCGGTGCGTATCTGCTGCAGCTTTTCTCTTAGCGACTTTTCTTTGTCGCGAAGTTTTGCGGCCTTTTCATATTCCTGTTTGCTGATAGCCTCTTCTTTTGCAAGGCGCGACTCTTCGATTTCAGCCTCAAACTTGCTAATATCAAGCGGCTGGTTCATCATCGAAATACGCATCATAGCGCCAGCTTCATCAAGAAGGTCAATCGCCTTATCTGGAAGAAACCTTCCATACACGTAGCGATCTGACATCACAGCAGCAGCATTTATTGCTGCATCTGTATAGTGACAGCGGTGATGCTCTTCATACTTTGCCTTAAGACCTGTTAAGATCTGGATTGTGTCAGGGACATTTGGCGGAGCGATAAAGATCTTCTGAAAGCGGCGCTCAAGTGCTGGATCTTTTTCGATATGCTTGCGGTATTCATCAATCGTAGTAGCACCTACGCACTGTATTTCACCGCGAGATAGCGCTGGCTTTAAAATGTTAGAAGCATCGATCGCACCTTCTGCAGCACCTGCCCCTACTATAGTATGGAGTTCATCAATAAAGAGGATGATGTTGCCATGCTTACGAATCTCATCCATGGCAGCTTTAATGCGCTCTTCAAACTGGCCGCGATACTTGGTACCTGCAATCATAAGAGCAAGGTCTAGGCTAATAAGCTTTTTCTTACGAAGAATATCTGGCACTTCACCTTTTACAATAGCGTGTGCAAGGCCTTCAACAATTGCCGTTTTACCAACTCCTGCTTCACCAACAAGTACGGGGTTATTTTTTCGGCGTCGGCAGAGAATTAAAATAAGACGTTCTACTTCATCTTTTCTTCCTATTACAGGGTCGAGCTTACCTTCTCGGCACATTTCTGTAAGATCAAGCCCATAGGCTCTTAGTGCTGGCAATTTATCGCTCTGAGGCTGCTGTGCCGTTGAGGAATAGCCCTTTTCAAACTGCTGCTTAGAGCCAGGACGCTCAGATGAGCTCATACCTTGACCCGCACCTGCCGTCGGCGGCAGCTGAAGGTTAAAAGACTCAAGCTCTTTTAATACCTCTTTACGTACTTCTTTTAAGTTGACATTGAGGTTTTCAAGTACTTGCGCAGCAACGCCGTCTGCTTGGCGAAGAAGACCTAAAAGAAGGTGTTCGGTGCCAACGTAGTTATGGCTTAAATTTGTTGCCTCTTCGTTAGCATATTCGATAACCTTTTTCACCTTGCCGGTAAGGGCTGGATCGCCATAGAGCTGAATTTCCGGTCCAAAACCAACGAGCTTTTCTACTTCGATGCGAACGGTGTCGTAGTCGATATTCATATTGCGCAAGACGTTTACAGCTATGCCTTGGCCTAGTTTTAACAATCCAAGAAGGATATGCTCAGTGCCGAGGTAGTTGTGGTTCATGCGCTGGGCCTCTTTTTTGGCCAGCTTGATCACTTGTTTTGCTCGATTGGTGAATTTATCAAACATTGTCTTTATTTCCCTGGTATTTGCATCTATGGTGACATTAGAGTTTCGTCGATTTTTTTGTAAACACATTCATAGGCTTGAGTCACGCAATCTCCTACACTCACTCCGGTAAGGCCACTGCCTAAGGCGCTTATGCGCCGTTTGTTCCCTCTTAAAGCCTCTAATCTTTTGTAATGCCCTACTGGATAACGACTTATTGCATCTACCGCACGTGTAACATGTAAAAAGTCAGGCTCAGCGTGAATATTTAGATATTTTTTGCAGGCTTCTTTAGTAAAAGCAACAAGTGCCGCATCGCTATAGTGTGCTAACTCCGGGTTTTTGCTACCCCCAAACATAACTGAGAGCCGTGTTTCATAGCCTCCATTATGCTTTGGAAAAAGATTTGAATCAAACACTATCCCGAGAAGGTTGGCATCTTCTGACTTTGTGCATAAAAATCCAAATCCATCCGGAATAGCCTGTGAAGCTTTATAAGCGACAGTAATTGCTACAAGAGAAGTTGTAGGCACTGATAAAAAGGGCCTCCAGGGATCACTTTCTGGTAACAGCCGCAGTAATTTCGATGGCTGTATCGTTGAAATGAGATGATCAAATGGCTCAGAGTTAACCAGCACGCTATCGATACGCTCTTCTACCCTATCGACAGCACTGTTATACCGTATAGAAAGACCCTGAGAGAGTCTTTCAGAAAGCATCTCAACACCCCGAGAAAAATTGAACGAGCGAGCAGCAGGCATAAAGAGCGTTCTTTTTTCCCAGATTGCTGGAAAACATGAACGCATCGAAAGCTCTTCAGGTAACGCCGCATAGATGCCATTGGTAAGAGCTGATATAAAGGTATCGCATCCAGATTTACCCATGCGCCTCTCGAAAAACTGTTCAACAGATTCATCATCCGCTGCTGTTTTTGAACAAAAGGAATTTTTCATCAGCGCAAACAGTATTTTTCTTCCTAACTTTGTCGTTATAAGCTCTAAGGCACTTGTTGGAAGGGCGTGAAGTGCGCCCTCAGTAGCAATATAGCGCTTTTTTGCGTCATGAGCCGCAAAAAGCGGTTCAAGGTTGAGCTCTTTAACGAGAGCGTCAAGTTCTTTTGAAGAGCGAAGTGTGCGCGGACCCAGTTCAAAAATAGCGCCATTATGCTCTATGCTTTTGATCCAGCCTCCTGCGCGATCTGATGCCTCAAACACCGTGCATGTGACGCTATTGCCAAAGCGTTTTTGTATAAAATAGGCAGCCGCAAGACCTGTAATCCCGGCGCCAAGAATAGCTATTTTTTTCATTTCTTATTTTGTTGGTCGCACTGTGAGCTTTTGGCAACTTTTCGCACCTTTCGGAGCAGATCTGCTCTTGACTTCTCTTCGCGATCTTGCCCAGTTGTGTAGCGAGGTATAACGACAAAGATACTTACTGCCTGAATTTTGGAAAAGGAAGATGAAAGCAGCATCGGCAGTGTTAAGTTATAGATAGCTTGCGTTGATGGATTGAGTGGTTTTAATGGAGGCGACGAAACCTCCACTGCGATGGATGCCGCAGGAATAGGTGGAACGCTTGATGTACCAAGTGATAAATCCATAACCTGGTTTTACTGTAAACTGAGGATTACATCAAGGATTTTGTTTTTTCATCATACGATACGCTTTGCCAGTTACGCCGGCAATACCGCCAATCATACTGTCCCACTGACGTGTATAGGGCTTAAACACCTTATGCAAGACATCCTTCACATCTTTCTTGACCGTACTTAATTTACCTTCAGAATCTGTAATTGAATCTATAAAAGATGTAGCTGTCCAGCCGATGACGAATATGGAGGCCAAGGGCAAGTACACTGGGCTTGCCAAAACAACACAAAAAAGCTTAAAGGCGCTCCAAGCAACCTGCCCCTTTTCAGCTCTATACTCTTTTGGTATTTCAGGCTCTGGAGCTATCTCTATCTCCGGCGGAGCAGGAGGCTGGCCTCCACCCAAAGCATCGGCCACATTAGGATCATGCGGCGGAGGTGGAATTGGTTGTGGGCCTGAATGGTGAGGATCAACCTGCATGTACTACCTGCCTTTTAGCCTCTTCTAAGGTCATTTTAAGTTTGGAGTCGTTATGGGTTTCGGCATATTCTATGCCCACATCGCAGACAAGTGCTGCTGAATCTTTATCGTGTAACCTGCTATATGCACCAGCTGCCGCTAAATAGCCTGCAGGATTAGAAGGTGCGCGCTCTATAGCGTTACCAAACCCCTCTATGCCAAGGAGCGGCTCGCCAAGCTGGCAGCATGTGTAGCCAAAGTTTAACCATGCTTCAGGAATATGTGGAGCAATCGCAAGAAGAAAGAAATGGGCGTCGTAGGCCAGCTGGTACTCTTTTTTGTCTAAATACGTATAGGCTTTAGAATAAAAGTGTTTGAGATCATCGAGGGAATAGCCCAGAAGTTTGTAGAGTGAGCCCTTTTCAAGATAGGTTGCAACAAGTGTTTCAAATGGAGGTAAAGGCCTCTCTTCGGCCCCTACAAGCTCTCGACCATGGAAAAAAGTTTTGGTAAAGTTTTGGAGTTTTTCACGAAATTTCGCGGCATATACCTCAAACGGCTCAAGCTCGGAGCGATATTCTGCACGCTGTTCTTCTAAGAAGCTGTCGATCTGTTTATTGAGGTCGCTGGTCATTTGATGGTTCTGTCTTTTCGGTTTTTAGTTTACGGATAATGTTTTTGGCACGCTTTTTGTCGAGCGTGTCGTCATCTCTTGATGAGGGTGTTAAGACAGCCATTCTTGCTACATAGTGGCGGTTTACGCCGATAACCCCAAAGAACGCATCGGCAACAAAGACCGTTCTTGCAAGCAACGGATTTGCCCTTGCTCCAAACGCCTCAGTTGCCACCTTGGGCGAAGAAAGCGCTGGATGAACTGGTGATGAAAATCCAAGATTCATATTGACTACCTCCTTCTTTTAGAACAAATATTATACATTTATTTTGAATTTCTGTCAATACCTTAGTCAATAGTCTACTACGCACTTTTTTTCAATTAGTTATTTTAAGCCTTGTGAATAACTGACTAATAAAAGAGTGGAGTGGTTGGCTAGGGCGATCCTATGCAAGCGTAAACACTTTACTTAATTATCTAAATTTATAATAATTAGTATTAGATAGACAGGAGGTGCACATGGAGATAATGAAAAAATTTGCCCTTGGAATGGCCTATACATTAGGTGTCTTGGCAAGCTGTGGTCCAAGCCAAATCTATGGACTTATTGCAGGAACGGTAAAACTTATTCAGCTAGCTAAAGTTAAAGGGCAAATCAGCAAAATCAATGATTTGGCTACAAACGTCATTATAAATGGAAATAGAAATACTAAACTTAATAAATTAAATATCCAATACAGCGACTTAAAAGAAGGTTTAAAGCAAAGCGGCAGATGCCTGGTACCTATTGTTGGTGTAATTTGGGCAATGCACCATCTTCCTCCACCTGCGTCTGATGATATTAATAACGTGTAAGTCGATCATAGGTGTATTTTGTTACTTCATAGCTTTGGCGCCTACGTACCGCCTCTTGCACCTTCTCATTTGCTTTACTGATCAAGCCAGACAACAAGATGTTTACCTAGCGTGTAGCCAGCGTAGCCGCCGACAGCAGCTCCTACATAGTTGTGCATATTCAAGAAGTTTAATGGCACGTCACCATGTGATGCTGTTTGGGCAAAGGAGGCAGCTACTCGAAGACCTTCACGACTTAGCATGGTTGCTGCGCCGGTAGAAGCGGCTTTTTGTGCAAGCTGTGTAACGACGCTCTGTAGTACCTGTTGACTATCGATGTTTACCTGTCGAGCAAAAGCAAGCTCCTGAGCAATGGCATCAGCATACCGTATAAATTTTTTACCAAAACGCACTAAAGACTAGATAGCCTGCGAAAAAGACTTATGCCCCTCTTTTTGGGCAAGGTAGTAGTCAAATAGTGAGGTGACGTTGCGGATAAAGAGCGAGCCTTGCTCTGTTGCTTGTAGAGAAAAGGAATCATTTTTTACAAGAAGGGGCTGGATGCGGGTAAGCTCTTCAGCAAAGTAGCTATCAAATGGTATGTTATAGCGAGAAAAGAACTGCCCTTTATCCACCTTAAAGTCGCACATCAGGCGCTGGATGACCCAGCGGCGGATACGGTCATCTTCAGTAAGAACTTTGCCTCGAAATACAGGTAAAACTCCCCTATCAAGCAGGCTGTAGTAGGTATCAAGCTCTTTTACGTTTTGATAGTAGCCCTCTTGACAGTAGCCAATCGCCGTTATGCCAAAGCTTAGAAGATCTTCTACATCAAGCACCGTATAGCCCTGAAAGTTTCTCTGAAGCGGCTTTGTTGCCATATCATCTGTAGGCAACGCAAAATGGTCCATGCCTATAGCTTTATAGCCTGCCTTTAAAAGCTCTTCGCGTGCCAAGAGATAGATGCGAAACTTTTCTTCTGTTGATGGAAGCGTCTCATCAGGTATTGCCTTTTGATGCGCCTTCATCCATGGAATTTTCGCATACGAAAAGAGCGACAGACGATCGGGTCTCATATCTATGATCTTGGCGATTGTGTCAGAAAAGGTCTCTACAGTCTGGTATGGAAGTCCATAGATAAGATCGAGACTTATTGCGTCAAATTTAAGAGAACGAGCAAGATCATAGGTATATTTTGTTACTTCATAGCTTTGGCGCCTGCGTACCGCCTCTTGCACCTTCTCATTTGTATCCTGCACACCAAAGCTTACGCGGTTAAAGCCAAGCTCTCGTAAGAGATGAAGCTTCTCTCCCCTGTCCTCATGCACTGTTCTCGGGTCAATTTCGATAGCAATTTCAGCATCTGGCAAGATATCAAACTGCTTGCGGATCTCGCTCATCAGCTTTGAAAGAAGCTCGCATGAAAGCTTTGTGGGCGTTCCCCCACCAAAGTGGAGCTGGCATACTGGAATCTTTCTGTTTTCGCAAACAAGTTCCATTTCCCGAATCAGATAGTCTACATAGCGCTCTTCGGTTTCAACCTTGCGGTTCAGCACAACAGAACAGCCGCAAAAGAGGCACATTGTTCGGCAGAACGGAATATGAAAGTAGAGCGATACGGGGCCCGTAACCTTCTTCAAGGCTGCCCTATATTCCTCCGGCCCAATAGATCCCCATTCAGGCGCTGTAGGATAGCTCGTATAGCGTGGTATTGGCTTATCAAGTGCGAGTAAGAGATCGAGTGTATGCATGGCGTGATTTTGCATGGATACAGAGATAGTCTTTTCAGGAAATTAGTGCAAGGGGCTTTTTTGCGATTAAAGATCGGAAGGACCGGCTCCAATCACGTAATAGGCCTTGCCTTAAATTGTTTATTATCAGAAGCTCTCTTTAGGTGATTTACCACTTTCTCTAGGAGGAGAACCATATGAAACTCACAATCAACAAAAACGTATGCACAGCACTCTGTGCATGCATTATTTCCCTATCTTGCGTACAGAGCCTTCATGCAAGAGCTTCTACCAATAGTACATTATTTATACAAAATGAAGAGGCTAAAACTCTTAAAGATTCGCTACTTGCCCTGCAAACAGATGCTAAGGCTAGTAATGATCAACGAATTAGACGCTTTTTACTTGATGTTCACACAGCTGCAAGTAAAATCAGCACTAACAGCAACAGTGAAGACGTTAACAACGTTTTGTCACTATTAGATGAAGGGATTCTTAAGTTTTCTTCGCGTACAAGCAATCCAACATATCCAACCACTTCCAGAATCCTTACAAACCTAAAGCGTCATGTTGCTACAACACACGCTCAGGCAGTCTCTGCAAAGTGCGCTAAAAAACACCACAGCTATCATAGTCATCATAGCCACCACAGTCACCACAGCCACGATTCTCACCCTAAATCTGAATGTGGCAAAGTAATTCCCATCGATCACGTTCCGGTTACAATTATGCTTCCAGGTAAATACTGCGTAACGAAGGATTTGTTGTACACTGGTAGCGGTGATGCAATCACAATCGTAGCTAGCAATGTCACGTTAAACTTTGAAAACCACGACCTTCTTTTAACAAATCCAGATGCTGTCGGAATATATGCCACTAATGTAAATGAACTGACTATCCTCAATGATAAAATCAGACTCACAAATACACCAGCAAGTTCTTTTAGTAGAGCAATATTTTTAAACAATGTTACAAAAGGCTTAATAGATAATGTATTTACTGAAAACACATACATAGGGGTATTTACCTTAGGGTCCAAAGATATTACCCTCAGCAATTCACATCACAAAAACCATGTGGGAGATCGAGGAGGAGTCGCTGTGCAAGCCTCCGTCTCAAGCGGAGTAACGATTGACAACTGTACTATCGAAGGCAATTCAGGCCCAACAACACCTTTCGAAACTGATGGCGTTGTCTTTGATGGCTGCAAGGGATGCAGACTTACAAATTCCAAGATCCTTGAAAGCGATTTAGGTATCCTTGTAGGTGATATGGATGGATTGGTCATAGACAACTGTTTTGTATCAAGTTCTCAGGATACCTTTTTTACTGCAATCCAGGCAGGAATATTCGTTGAGGCTTTTCAAGCGCAAGCACATAACATTGTTATAAGCAATTCAAGGGTCCTCAACGAATACGGCGGAATAGGCGTAGATGGCATCTTCTTACTCAATGGCTCTGGCTGTGTGATTGAAAATGTGATCGTGGATACCATAACACCCGAAAACGTCTATCTTCCAGCTGGAATACATGTTGGGGTTTTAGAAGGACCTTCATTTGATGATGTTATAATACGTGACAGTATAGTTCAGACATCATCGTCATCAGTTAATGGAAATAAAAATTCATTTTGCATACTTTGCGACCATACTACCAATACCTTGATAGAAGGGTGTGAAGTTTCAGGTGCAGTACATTCAAATATCATGTTAAGCAACTTTGGCTCCACACAGGCTACTCAATGCACAGTCCGCAATTGTGTAAGTAACAACAGCGCTGTTGCCGGCATAGAGCTTGCCCCTGGTGCCACAGCAAATGCTATTATTGGCAACGTTGTATCCAACAACGTCGAGTATGGAATCTTTGTTGGTGCAGGTGCTCTTTATAATCACCTAGAAGGCAACAAGGTATTTGCTAACGAAGGTTATGGGATATTCAACAATGAACCTACAACCGAAGTCTATGACAACACCTCATGCAATAATGTGGGTTTAAACTGCTCTAGTGTAGCTACACCGCTCTTTCAGCAGCAAAGCCCGGGCGATTCACCAGTAGTTGTTGGATCGAACATCTGCTGCCCACAGTTCTAGTTTACTAAAACCCACCACAAATATGGCTCCAATTGGAGCCATATTCCTCGAATTTGGACATTTCGATTGGCCGTTAGGCCTTTGGAGTGTCGGTGCATTTATGCACCGCTCTCACTTTTTTACGAGTGCTGCATTAGAAAAAGCCCTAGCTAAAATGGATCAAATACATTCACTTTATCCAGTTTAAAACTGTATACAGTCTTCACAAATGACTTCTCAGCATTCTCCTCAAAAGCTGAAGCAGAACACCACTGATACAAAGAACCCTTAGGGACAAGACCGTGTTTAACAGGATTTTGATCTACTCATCAACTTGCCTTTAAGTTAACTTCTCGAAAAAATTTAAGTGTTATCTTATTTTCGGGCTAGAACTTTTATTCGATGAATCGCTCATAAAAAGTGAGAGCGGTGCAAGCTTGCACCGACACTCCAAAGAGCTTCGCTCACCGGTTATCACTCGTTACGCCAAATGTCCAAACTCGAGAAATATGGCTCCAATTGGAGCCATATTCTCAACGTTAAAACGAGATCAGCCCCCCAGATCTGGGGCTTTTCATAGCGACATTGGAATCTAGCTTGTAAAATATTCAGTAATTTGTTTAGTTATTAAATGCAGCGGCTGTATACCATGCAGCCACCCATCTAGGAGAAATGCAAATGAAGTTATCCTCGCTACTTCCAATGTTTTTGGCGCTTGCTACATCTACACAGCTTATATGTGCCGATGACACATCTACAACTACACCTGAATCTCAAACTGAATACTGGCTTGATGGGTTACAGCAGAAGGCACTGCATGCCTTATCTGCCTTAGGCATAACAGATGCTGATGTCGATGACAACTGCAACTCATGCTCAAGTTCTACAGACAGCAAACACCACGATCGATGCATAAACTGCCCTCCCGGTAAAATCGGCCCAGAAGGTGAACCAGGCCCAACAGGGCCCACAGGTCCGATAGGACCTCCAGGACTTCGAGGTCCTTCAGGCACATCCGGTGCTGTGGGACCAACAGGTGCCGGAGCCACAGGACCTACAGGCCCCACAGGCCCACAAGGCCCTGCAAATGGCCCAACAGGCCCTACCGGCCCACAAGGCCTCACTGGAGCAACAGGCAATACCGGCCCGATAGGCCCAACCGGCGCTGGTGCCACTGGATCAACAGGACCCACAGGACCTACAGGACCAACCGGCCCTCAGGGCATTCAGGGACCATTTGGACCTGGAATATCTTTGCAATTTTCCATGGGCCAAATTTCAATTCAAAATGGCCCGGGCAGAGGTCCTGCATTTTTGAGTGATAGTGTGTTATCATCAGCTACTGCAAGCTCGACATGCACAACAGCCGCCAACCCCGCTGTTTGCGGCGGAATTTCACCACAAGACACTGTCTGTACTGGTTTGATCTCTAATTTCCTTCCGTCTGTCGAATACCCTGCAATCATCCCAACTACACAAGTAAAGGGTGCAGCATTATGGAGTTACTTCAATGTTTTAGGAGGGGGACTAGCAAATTGCCTAGCAGCAAATGGCCCTATACAATTTGTTATGTATATTAACAACGGGACTACTCTTACGCGACATGTGTTAGCAACTATCTGTACGGCACCCGCGCAGAATACTGTTATAAACACGCAATTTAGCACTGGATTATTCAATATTAACCCTCCATTGGATCGCATTAGCTTTGCAATAGAAGTACCACTTGCAACAACTAACGGAGCCAGCACTCTCGATGCATATGCAATTCAAGAGGTTACTGTTTTACTATCGCTAAATTAATTTAAGGAACCCTTATGAACAAAATATCACAAAAAAAAATTTGTCAATATGTGCTAGCGTTTTGCCTAGCAACCTTCGCGTTTTTACCAAGCAATGCAGATGCCGCCTATGCACTGACAATGGCAAATGGTTCTAAGGGCAGACTTATGCCCTCTTCTACCTATTACCTTAACTCAGGTAACATCCAGTATGCGTTTATCCCATCGAACAATGCCACAAGTCTTATTGTTCCAGAGAGCGGCACGATAACGGCTGTCTATGGCAATATATTTTCTGACGTTGCTTCAAGTGAAGAATCGTGCACAATAAATATCATCAAAAATGACCTTACAGTAATCCCGGTAACAACTTCATTGGTTGTTGGAACTGCCGGATACAATCCATTCAGCAATCCAAGCCTCAATCTTTCTGTGACTGCTGGCGATGTACTCCAAATGCAAATGGTAACTCCCGCATGGAGCATTCCACCTGTCAGTGCCAGTTTTTCAGTTTCGCTCTATATTGAATAGCCACGCATGAGTTGTAGCCTTGTTCAGCTCTTCTAAGTGAAAATTCGGTCAACGATTGAGCGAAGCTCTCTGAGAGTGCGGCGGCTATCCGCCGCTCTCAATTTCATCGTAAACTTTTACCTCGATAGAGTCAAAGCAGCGCGCCCCTTTCTCTAACCTCGAGTCTTTTTATGAAAAAGTCTCGGTTAAAAATGAGAGCGGTGCATTACTGCACCGACACTCCAGAGAGCTTCGCTCAAGGGCAAGTTTTACACAAAAGACCTTCTTTGAAAAAGCCTTTAAATCAACCCCCTAGGACCGGCCCCCATTTTTATGAAGCAGGCGCTGTATATGCGCGAGCGACAAGGCGTGCGTATGTTGCGTCTGTTCCTACAAATGTTGGTAGAGGCTTAGCTGAAGGGGGCAATCGAAGTTCTATCGAGGAATCATCCTGATTAAATAGCCGAACAGTGCTGCTTGAAAAAAGATTGCTAATCCAGCTTATGACTTTGCGTACAGTGCCCTGCCAGCCACTTGCATACTTTGCTTCAGCTTTATCGGCCATTTGATTTAGGGCTTTTGTTAGTCGCACTTTTTGGTCGGTGTAAACGTTATTATCCCATATTGCAAGGCATCTTCTGGATATTGCAATTATTTCTCTAAAAGGCATTTTTACGCAATTTGCTCTCCAACGGCCATATGTATTAAAGAAGCTATTTACATCTGATTGCGACATGAGATCAAGCTCAAATATTCTCAATGGGTAGATAACCCTACAGATGTGACGCTTTAGTTCAGGTCTATTTTGGTTAGCTGCTTCTTCCACAAAATCAATCCACTTATCCCAATCGAAATTTGGGTTTAAGCTAATTTGAATGCCTGTCATAAATTTAAACTCCTATACTTTAGGCAATAAGAGTATATAACAGTTAAATTATGAGCAAGAGTGAGTTTATTTGTTCAACTATACGATTTTACGCAATCGACAAGTGCCTGGACATGGTCACGCGGAGTGTTCTTGTGTACTCCATGGCCAAGATTGAAGATAAAGGCAGGATCTCCCCTCATCATATCGAGAATTTTTTTTGTTTCCTTTTCTACCGTTTTGCGATCTGTCAAAAGTATGGAAGGATCCAAGTTGCCTTGTAGAGGGCCTGAGAATTTTGCGCGAAGATCGGGCATGTTTACCGTCCAGTCAACAGAGATTGCACCAAGGTCACAGTAGGCTGACACTTGAGGGCCGCGGCAAAAAAGAATTGCAGGTGCTCCTTTTAGGCCCTTCACGATCTTTTCAAGCGGTTTTTTAGAAAAGCGGTGAAACTGCTCTGCATCAAGATGCATTGCCCAGCTATCAAAAAGCTGCACGGCATCACAACCAGCTTCAATCTGAGCATTCAGATAGTCAATTGTACAGTCAGCGAGTAGATCAAGAAGAAGGTCTAATTTGTCAGGATTCCACTCTTTTGTTTTGGTAACATAGCTAGCTACCGTAAAAGGAGCTCCTGCAAATCCTATGAGCGGAACATTTAGACTCTTTTTAAGAAGTTTGATCCCTTCCAAAACATAGTGAAGTTCATCTACAACAGGACGAGACTCTAAGAGACTATTGGCAGCAAGTGGATTACCAATAACTGGCCCCACATCATCATAAAAACGCAGGTCAAAGCCAAGCGCCTGTAAAATGAGCAAAATATCAGAAAAGACAATAGCTGCATCAAGGCCAAAGGCATTGATAGGCTGATGGGTAACTTCGCAGATAAGCTCAGGAGTGTGGCAGATCGTTAAAAAATCGTAGCGCTTTCTGAGCGCCTGATACTCATGCATGTAGCGTCCAGCTTGGCGCATAAGCCAAACTGGAGCGCGTCGAGAATTTTTTTGTGCAAGAGCATCGGTAAATAGCATTAGAGTAAACGCTCTAAAATAGCATCTACAGTAAAACCAAACTCTTTTGCAAGGATGCTCGCAGGTGCTGAGGCACCAAAGCCTTCCATGCAGATTGCTACGCCGTCAATGCCGATATACTTATACCAGCTCATGTCGCCTGCAGCTTCTATGCTGACGCGTGTGCCAATATCACCGCCGAGAACTGAGTTGCGATACTCTTCTGGCTGCAGATCAAAAAGCTCTGTACATGGCATCGACACCACGCGAGTTGGCATGCCGCGCTTTTCAAGCTCAACAGCAACTTCCATAGCAAGTGGAAGCTCTGAGCCTGTTCCAATAAGAGTAAAGGCTGCTTTTGCAGATTCACGCTTGATGATATAGCCTCCTCGGCCCACACCAGAAGCATATGGAACTACAGTTTCTGGTAAATCGACAACATTTTGTCTTGAGAGGATAATACATGATGGCCCATGGTAGCTAAGGGCTGCCACCCATGCCATTTTTACTTCGTGGATGCCAGCAGGACGAAGCACATGAAGGTGCGGGATAGCACGCAGCGATGCAAGCTGTTCAATAGGCTGGTGCGTTGGACCATCTTCACCCAAGAAAATTGAGTCGTGAGTAAATTGGTAAACCACCTTGCGCTTCATAAGAGCAGCAAGACGTATAGCATTTCTCATATAGTCAGAGAAGGTCAAAAATGTGCCAATATATGGTACGATCATATGGGTTTGACGCATACCTGTAGCTACTGTCGCCATACCAAATTCGCGAACACCAAATTTGATGTTTCTTCCCTTAAAGTCACCTGGAGTGATGTTTGGAAATTTCTTCAATGCTGTATAGTCTGATGAAGAAAGGTCGGCAGATCCGCTATAGAGCTGAGGCATAAGGTCTGCTAAGTAGTTGGTAACATCTTGCGACGCTTTACGACCCGATGTTGGGCCTTTAATAGCAAGGGCGGTGAGCTTTTCTTCGAGACCTTCAGGTAGAACATCTCCTCGCATAAGGTCATATTCCCTACGCTTTTCTGGATAGGCTCTTGACCAGCCTTCAAGGTCGTTTTTCCACTTTTCTTCTCTAGCGATATCTGCAGAAATTTTGCCGGCAAAAAAGTCTGTCACAGCTTGTGGCACATAAAAATCTTCTAAAGGAATGCCAAGAGCTTGCTTTGTAGCTTTTACTTCATCTTCGCCAAGTGGTGAACCGTGAGCTTTTGCGCTACCTGCTTTGTGAGGTGAGCCTTTGCCGATGATAGTATGGCAGATAATCATAGTTGGGCGAGTTTGATTTTGACGTACGCTCGATACAGCTTTATGAAGCTCATCGAGGTCGTTGCCATTTACCTCTTTTACATCCCAGCCATAGGAGATGTAGCGCATCTTGGTATCTTCTGTGCAGGCATCAGAAAGTGGTCCATCGAGCGAAATTTGATTCGCGTCATAGAGCACAATAAGATTATCAAGCTGAAGGTGACCTGCAAATGATGAAACTTCTGCCGTGCAGCCTTCCATAATGCAGCCATCTGACACAAGAACATACACCTTGTTGTCAAAGATCTTATACTCGGGGGTGTTGAACTTTTCTGCTAAGATTTTGTAGGCAAGCGCCATGCCAACACCATTGCCAAGACCCTGTCCAAGAGGCCCTGTGGTGGTCTCAACGCCATCTGTTTCATGCGCTTCTGGATGGCCTGGAGTTTTTGAATGAAGCTGTCGGAAGTTTTTGAGATCTTCTAACGAAAGATCATACCCTGCCAAATGAAGGCATGAGTAGAGAAGCATAGAGCCATGGCCCGCTGACAATATAAAAATGTCGCGATTTGGCCAGTGCGAATCTTTGGGATTATAGCGCATAGCATAGCCATAAAGATAGGCGCCCATTTCTGCACAGCCCATTGGCAATCCTGGGTGGCCCGAATCTGCCTTTTGCACGGCATCCATCGAAAGGCCGCGGATTGTATTTGCTACTTTGGCTAAAATCTGCTTTGTTGCCTCATCAAAAGTCTTTTCCATATCTGTTTTTTCCAGTTGTATTTTAAGTGTAAAATGTTACCTTCAGCATAAGAAAAGGTGCAAGCAAAAACGATGGCAATACTAGCAATACTTGTTCGACATGCAAAACCGCGAGATAGCGACGGTGCCTTAAGTGAATCTGGCATTATGATGCAAAAAAAGGTAAGCAGCTATCTTAAGAAAGAGTTTGAGATTACACCAAACGAAATTTGGACCTCGCCCATTCTTCGTGCAAAGCAAACTGCAGACCTTATTGGTGAAGAATTTGGGCTCACTCCGCAGGAGGAGCTTGTTCTTGGCGAACTTGATATGTTTGACGAATTTGAGGTTACCCAAAAGATAGCCACCCTTCCGGACGAAAGCACAGTCATCATCGTAACGCACGCACCTCAGATCATGCGCCTCTCAACTCACTGGGCAGGCCATCAAGTTTTTGCAGGCACACCGCCTACAAGCGCTGCCCTCTTTTATGAATTTCCAGAAAAAGTGGTTCCGGGCACAGGCCGTTTCGTCCGCCTCGTCAGCTACTCCGACACCACCTGATAAAGCCTTGTATTTTAAAAAAGATGAGCGAAGGTATAAGATCTGGAGCCAGCATCAGGTTTTTAAAGATAAAAACGATATAACGATAAGAACGATAGGAACGATAAAAATTAAAAAAATAGCACCTTTTGTATTTTTTTATCGTTATTATCGTTATATCATTTTTATCGTTAATAATGCTCGAAGGATAGCATCAAGATCGGCGCCACCATCGGGTTTTTATATCTTTTTATCCTTTTGGATTCATAGATCGTGATGGATGGCGTCGAGCGCAGCTTGGGCAACAACCCCGTCAAGATCAGGTGTCGCGCCACTTATGCCGATGGCACCAATATGCTGGCCATCTTTCGTAATGATAGGAAGCCCACCTTCAAGTAAAACAATGCCAGGCACTCCGAGATAGGGATTATTGGGCATGCAGGCGCTTCGCTCAGCCAGCGCCTTTGTTGAAATGGGAACACTTGCTGAAGTATTCGCTTTCAGCGGCGCCATACGAACGTTAATAAAACTATTGCCATCCATACGGCGATAGTATTTTAAGTTGCCATGAGCGTCCATAACAGCAACAACAATTTTTAAATTTAACTCTATCGCTTTGGCTTCGGCAGCATCGCCTATTTTTTTAGCCATCTCGAGCGAAAGCGCTTTGACAACGAGCATAAAAAATTACTCCCAGTACAACTGTAAAATATCGTATACTTTTTCCTTTTTGAGATAAAGGAGAAGAGATGAAAAAGACAAATGATGTTCGAAAACGCTTTTTAGAATACTTCAAAAAGCATGAGCACGCCGAAATACCCTCTTCATCCGTCGTTCCACACGACGATCCAACCCTGCTTTTTATTAACGCAGGGATGAACCAATTTAAGGATGTCTTTTTAGGCAAAACAACTCGCGACTACAGCCGCGCCACCACATCACAAAAGTGCATACGCGTTGGCGGCAAACACAACGACCTGGAAAATGTCGGCCACACAAGACGCCACCTCACCTTCTTTGAGATGCTGGGCAACTTTTCATTTGGCGACTACTTTAAAGATAAGGCAATTCAGTTTGCTTGGGAAGTCTCCACACAGGTGTTTGGCTTTGATCCAGAAAAAATCTGGGCATCTGTCTACAAAGATGACAACGAAGCGTACGAACTGTGGAAAAAGCACCTACCAGAAAGCCGCATCGTGCGCATGGATGAACGGTCAAACTTCTGGGCTATGGGCGATACAGGCCCATGCGGTCCATGCTCAGAGCTTTTGTATGATAGAGGCGCAAGCTACAGCACTGCAACAAATCCGCTTGACGATGAATCTGGAGAGCGCTTTTTAGAGTTTTGGAACCTTGTGTTTATGCAGTATAATAGACGTGC
>JAFEGT010000039.1 GCA_018239765.1 Verrucomicrobiota bacterium | reverse complement strand
AAGGTCTGCAAGGCTTACGCGTACGAGGGTACGCTTCAGCGGATCGATAGTGGTCTCCCAAAGCTGATCGGGGTTCATTTCACCAAGACCCTTATAGCGCTGGATTTCAACGTCTTTTCTGCCATTTAAGCGAACGGCATCGATAAATTCCTTCAGTCTATAGAGAGGCGTTTCACGTCCGCCGCTCTCTATTAAGGTAAAGAGCTCCTTATCGCCAGGGATAAGGTACTGATCGAGTGTGCAGCCAACTGTTTGAAGGTTCTTTTGCAACTCGTTCCAGATGATATCATCATAGAATTCAGTAAATGCAAGGCCGCCTTTCGAGCGAAACTCACGCATTTCTGGTGTGATTTCATCTTGAGGAATAGATGCGAGGGTCTCTTCGAAGCGCTTACGTTCAAAATCTTCCTGAATGCGCTTCAGGCCTGCTAACTCTTCGTCGGTAAAGACAAATTCTTCTTTATCACCAAGGTGAGCAATATAGCGAGGCAACTTACCATCGGTGCTTCTACGCGCCAAATATTCTCTAAATGGTGTTCCCTTGCGCTCGACGCGAGCGATAAAGTTTTCAATCTCCAAAACAGCCTCAGCAAGAGGTTTTAGCTCTGCATGATCTACAAGCTGACCATCACGTTTGATCTGAAGGTCGCTTGTACCAAGCTCAAGAAGATAGTCATCCATCTCATGCTCTGAGTGTATGTAGCGGCTTGTTTTTTTACGAACCACACGATAGAGCGGCGGCTGAGCAATGTACACAAAGTTGTTTTCAACAAGCTGCGGCATATGACGATAGAAGAATGTAAGGAGCAGCGTTCTGATGTGAGAGCCGTCGACGTCAGCATCCGTCATGATGATGATTTTATGGTAGCGAAGCTTCTCGAGATTAAAGTTATCTCGGCCTACACCGCAACCAAGAGCTGACACCATTTTGCAAACCTCTTCGTTCTGAAGTACCTTTTCAAGACGAGCCTTTTCTACGTTCAAGATTTTACCGCGTATTGGCAAAATCGCTTGGTAGCGTCTATCTCGGCATCCTTTAAGCGTACCACCCGCAGAGTCTCCTTCTACGATGTAGATTTCGCAAAGAGCAGGGTTCTTTTCTTGGCAGTCTACAAGTTTACCAGGAAGGCGGCCAGAGTCTAAGGCACTTTTACGAAGGGTAAGTTCGCGGGCGCGCTTTGCCGCTTCGCGAGCTTGGGCTGCAATAATAGCCTTTTCAGCAATCGTTTTGGCAACATGTGGATTTTCGTCAAAGAAGGTAGAAAGCCCCTCTCCTACTATCTGCTGCACGATTGAGCCTACGTCGCTATTACCGAGGCGCTGTTTTGTCTGCCCTTCAAACTGCGGGTTGGCAACCTTTACGCTGATAACAGCAGTAAGACCTTCGCGCATATCTTCGCCAGAAAGTGACAGCTTATCATTTTTGAGCAGATTTTTTTCTTTTATAAAGCCGTTAAGAACGCGTGTAAGGGCTGTTGAAAAGCCTGTAAGGTGCGTACCACCATGGCGCGTTGCGATGTTGTTGGCATAGCAGAAGATTGTTTCGGCATAGCCGTCATTCCACTGCAGAGCAACTTCAGCTTCAATCATGCCGTCATCGCCATCTTTTGTGCCTTTTACATATATAGGTGTTGGAAAGAGAGCCGTTTTGGTTTCGTTTAAATACTCTACGAACGATCTGAGACCGCCTCGATAGAGAAACTCTGCATCATCACGACCACCATTACGCTCATCGCGCAGGATAATCTGCACACCAGGATTTAAGAAGGCAAGCTCTCGTAGACGCTGTACGAGTGTGTCATATTCAACATCAAGCACCTTCATGACGGCGCCATCGGCCCAGTAGGTGATCTTGGTTCCGCGCTTTGCCGTATCGCCAATAACCGTTAAAGGCTTTGTAACGTTGCCTTGTGAAAATTGAATTTCGTAGATTTTACCATCTTTATAGACCTGCACGATCATCTTTTCAGAAAGTGCGCATACGCATGATACGCCAACGCCGTGAAGACCGCCAGAGACCTTATAGGTGTCTTTATTAAACTTACCGCCGGCGTGAAGAACGGTCATAACCACTTCTACAGCCGATACATCGCGGCCTCTTCGCTCAGATTCACGTTCGTGACGGCCAATTGGAATACCCCGGCCATTATCTTCAATGGTGATGCCGCGGTCGCGATGGAGGATAATGTCAATGGTAGAGCAGTGACCTGCCATAGCTTCGTCGATAGAGTTATCGACAACTTCATATACCAGCTGGTGCAAGCCATTAATGCCTGTATCGCCGATATACATACCAGGACGCTCTCGAACGGCTTGCAGCCCCTCTAGAACGGTAATAGAACTGGCATTGTACTGGTTCTCTGCTACTTCTTCTTGTTTTTTCATACTTTTATCCTATGCGAAACTCGATGTTTCTAATGGAGATCCCTGAAATTTTTTTTCTGATTAATTCGATGAGTCTTTTTTTGTCATGTGGATTACTAAGGAGGCTAAGCAGCGTAGAATTTTTCACTTTAACGTGTAACACTCCCTCATCAAACCTGTCGGCTCTTGTCATTGGGGCAAGTTCTTTGCCAACAATTTGGGGCCAAGCATCCAACAAAATTTGCGGTTTTTGATTAAATTTAGCTTCCACATTTGCCATCACTTTTGGCAAAAGATCGTTGAGCTTTCTTGATGTCAATTTTGTCGATTCACCAACCACTCTACAACCCTCTCTGGAGCCTCATTTTACTGGAGTCAATAGTATCAAATTTTAGCCCAAATAACAAGCTAAAAAGCAAAGGATAAAGGATAAAGGCTAAAGGATAAAATCAATTAAGCCTTTTTTGTTTTTTATCCTTTAGCCTTTAGACTTTAGACTTTAGCCTTTGCTTTATGCATCGCTTGCGAGACGAAAACCGTAGGTGCCGTTTGCCACACCTGGGTTGTTGCGATGGCGCTTGGATGTGCGAAGATCCTCTTGCAGACTCTTCCAACAGCCGCCACGAAGCACCCTGTAAACCCCTTGAAGAGGCCCTTTTGGATTGTCTGGCTCTTGTGCCGACGATTCGTAGAAGTTATATTCGTACCAATCTTGGCACCACTCATAGACATTACCTGCCATGTCATAGATGCCATAGGCATTTGGAGGATAGCTCATAACTGCAGTAGTATCAGAGCTAAAGAAATTCGCTTCAGTTTTTTCGATAGTTTCGCCCGTTGGATAGAGCGGGTTTTCGAGATTGCCGGAATAGGCAACTTCCCATTCAGCTTCTGTTGGAAGGCGCTTTCCTACCCATTGAGCATATCCCACAGCACCATACCAAGTTACGCCAACCACAGGATGTTTATTGTAGCCAGGTTCAATGCTAAAGCGACCGGCGCTTCTTTTAATGCGGGATTCGCGAAGACGGATAATATCGTGATTTTGGTTGTCCTTTTCGCCGCCAACATATTCAAGATAGCGCATAAACTGTTCGTTTGTCACCGGATGAATATCAATCGCAAAGCGAGAAATCATCACCTGATGTCGCGGCATTTCATCGCGGCATCCCGTTGAGCTTCCTCGATAGTAATAGCCACCTTCAATCGTTGCCATTTCAGATAAAAGCGGCTGAATTGTAGAAAGCTCACGCTTTTCAGGGGCATATTCTTTTACTACACGCTCTTCACGAACCCAAGGAGAGCGACTTGTTTGAGCAGGAGCAGGCGGTTCTGCTGCTACCAAAACAGGCTCAGGAGCCAGCTCTTGAACTGGCGTTGCAAATTTTGCAACCGTTGCTTTTGCAAGGAGCTCTTCAAGCAAGTAGGGGCGCGCCTGCGATATAGGATTTAAACACTCTTTTACAACGCTATCCCAGTCGATGATAGGATCATCGAGTCTTTGAGAAGGCATCATAAAGGAGCCCTCTGGATACTCACCCATCAATAAGTAGTAGATAAGCACGCCAAAAGAGTAGACATCAACGCGCTCATTTGCCGTAACATCAAGACGCTTTTGCTCAGGCGCTAAAAAGGCAAAGTTTTGTAAAAGCGTTTGATGAATTGGAACAAGCTTTGCTGCATCCACTGCAGGTTGTGGATAGCGATTTTGGGTAATTGAAACAATGCCAAGAGCTTCAGCCATACCTTTGAAGGTACGTGTAAGGCAAGCTCCAATGCCTATAATCTTGGAAAGCCCCCAGTCGCTTATTCTCACCTGAATTTGTGGAGCTGGAAGCGGCTGACGAGCAGAAATAAGAATGTTATTGAGCTTGAGGTTTCGGTGGGCAATTTTGCAGCCGTGAGCATAATCCAAAGCTCCAGCTACTGCCTGAGCAATACTTAGCACCTCGTTCTGTGTGAGCTTTTTTTCGCGCTGACGAAAGAATTCGCTTAAATTGGTTGTCTCGCCCATATCATCGACAACGCAGTCACAGACGAGAAAGTAGACGCCTTGAGCAAAGGAGACATTATAGATTTTAACAATATTAGGATGTTCGAGCTGTGAAAGAGCTACGATCTCTTCTTCAAAACGCTGCAAAAAGGCGCGATCTTGCGAAAGCTCCTCAGGAAGCACTTTTAGAACATATTTTTTCTTGGTGAAGCGCTGCTCAGCAACAAAGGTTGAGCCCATTGAGCCTTGGCCGATATGTTTGATAAGTCTGTAGTCGCCTAAAAACCTGCTTTCGTTCATGGCTTTTTTTCCGCCTTAGCTTGTTGGATGAGCTCTTGCATCTGTTGTATAATTCGGCTGTACTCATACCACGTTTTTGTTTTGTCAAGCAAGAGCTGGGCTTGATTATAGTCATCTACCGCAAGGGCATGCTGAATATACATTGGTATTTCTGCTCGAGGAATCTGCACATTTTTTTCTATAATAAGACCAAAAAGCTTTTCCACCGCCTCTTTGCGTTCTTTATCTGATGCGGTAAAGAGGTACATACGGTGAAGGCCTGTGTCTTCTGGACAGAGTGTAATAGCTGTAAATAGCTCTGTAAGCGCTCTTTTTCTCCACAGCTCTTTTTCTTCTACACCCCTTGCTCTCTGCAAAATCAGCGATGCAATAACGCCCTTAGTTTTATGGGCCATATGACAATCAGGGTGACGACAGTATGACTGATAAAAGAGATAGAAGAATGGTTCATACCGTCGTTCATTAGCGGCTTTGGCCGCAAGTAAAAACTGGCACTGAAGATAGTCTGGGTGCTGCTTTAAAACTGCTTCAAGTTTTGGCTGAAGCTCTTCGGAATTTGCAAAGTAGAGCTTTAAGAGCTCATCATATTTTGCACGTTCACCCGATGACATTGCCACCGATTTTATGGGAGCCATTTCTAAACAGCTGAGGTAGGTTTTAAACGCCTCTTCTTCTTGCTGATCTTTGAGCTGTAAAAGTGCAATATTGAGTAAAACGTCAGCAGTTGCTGTTTTTTTCTTAAGATCTGTAATGGCTGCTTTGTAATCACCTGCGGGAAGTGGTGATGCTTTCTTACATTTTTCAGCAATTGCTGTTGCAAGATCCTGATCTTGAGCGGCAAGCGGCAGCGCCGCCAGTAAAAACAGTAAAAAATACATGTCAGAATAATGACAACTCCGGCCAAAAAACTCAAGCTCGACTTTCAAGCAGCTCTCTGCTATACTTTGGAGCAAAATCGGAGGCTTCTATGACATTAACTACGGCTGTAGCAGGTGCAAATGGTGTTCAATATGGTATTCCAGGCGTGCTTGCCCCTGAAGGAGCTCCTCCATTATCTAAAGATGTTCTTCTAATTATTTTTAGAGAATCAAATTTAGATCTTAATGATTTTAAAAACATACGTTTATTAAACAAAGCTCATAAAACCGCTGCCGACGAATATCTAACCGATGTTGAAAGCAAGTACACGTTCGGACGGAGAGTTGACGCTGCTGCCAATCGCTTTATGGACCGCCCTCTTTGGCAAAAAGTTTGCATTGTTGCCTTTGTTACCCTCACCTCGCCTGTAAGCGTTCCTGTACTCTTGGTAGTAAAGTCCCCAAAAATTTATGCAAAATATAGAGACTCCCACATTTTACCTTTTGTGCGTACAGTAGCTAACACAATCGAAAAAACGGCTCGCTTTGTTAATGAATGGGTTTTTACGCCTGTTGCCCATGTAGTAAATAAAGTTGCAACAGCAATCTTCGTGACCTTCCCACGTTATGTTAATAAAACAGTCATTACACCTGCATACACTTTTGTTAAAGATACTGTTATTAGACCCGTAGTAGATTTTGCAAAAACGTACATTATACCTCCAACAGTAGCCGCCATCAAGAAGCTAGCTCGAGCTGTTTTTGTTACGTTTCCGCTAAAAGCGCTCGAACATGTTATTATCCCATCACTTCGCCAGATCGCAAGAGTCTATAACATCGTGGTTCCACCGATAGCAAAGGTGGTAAAGGCTGTAGCAAAAGCACTTTTTATTACATTGCCCCTAAAAACAATCGAACATGTCGTTATTCCCGCATTTCGAGCTTTAAGAACTGGCTACAACCTTGTTGTTTCACCAGTAGTTCAGGCTATAAAGATTATTGCAAAAGCAGTTCTTATCACGGTTCCATTGAAAGTAGTAGAACATGTTCTACTACCAATCGGAAAAATTGTCACAACAAAGGTTATCATTCCTTCCGCAAGAGTGGTGGCTACAGTTGCTAAGGCACTTTTAATTACGCTTCCTTTGAAGGTATACGAAAATGTTATATCTCCAGTAGCAAGGATGCTAGCTAAAGGAATCTCTATTGCCTATTCGACGGCGATTAAACCTGTTGCTCAGCTTGTTATATCGGTAGCTTCAAAAGTATTGTTTGAAGTTATCCCTGCAATCTGGTCACCAATAGCTAACGCCGTGCTTGAGGTAGGCCACGCTTCGGTCGATTTTGGCCGCTACGCCCTTAGAAAAATTCTCTAACTGACAGCAGTTTTTGAGTGTAGTATTTTTTGGCGAGTTGTGATAGGGTATACCTACTTAATTGAGGATTTTCATGGATAGACGCTCGATACTTTTTGTTATTTCGCTTACGCTTACGCTGTTTCTTGTGCGCTTAGGATTTGAACATTTTAATCCACCACAGCCACAGACTGCTGTCAAAGCAACAACCCAGGCTCAAACCGAAGAGAAGCAAGAAGCTGTTCCTCCGCCATCAGAACCTAGTCCCAAAAAGCCAGAAGAATACTACATTCTTGAAAACGACTATGTTCAGCTCGTTGTTTCGAACGTAGGCGGCGCACTTGTCGAGATAAACCTGCCATTTAAGTCGGCAAAAAATCCAAAAAGTGCTGTTTTACCTATCGAAATCGATCGCGAACTTCTAGAAAAGAACCCGAAAAATGCCTCCTTCCCACTCCATGCAGCAAAAGATGCATCTGGTAAAGAGACAAAGCCAGTTCTTGGTGGCTACTATCCGCTTGTGCGTCGCGATGTAGTTCCATCCTTTACCGTTCCAGCAAAGCTTACAAGCTTTAACGTAGTTTCAGACTACCCTGAAGTGGCAGAACTTTCATACGAAGTAAAGAGCTTTACTGACCGTGAAATTGTTTTGGAGGCATCACAGCCACACAGAAGAATCACAAAAACCTACAGCTTTCCAACAGCAGCAGATGTTCCCTACACCTTTGACCTTACCATTAAAGTTGATGGCGACATTAGAGGCCTTTGGGTTACAAGCGGCGTGCCTGAAATTGAATGGCAATCTGGCACATCAGGCTCTGTAATTAAATACCGTATATCAAAGGGTAAAGGCTACGATGTACTCAAAGTAGATCTTCCCAACGAAAACTACACCAACACATCGACAGCGCCAGACTGGATCAGCAACTCCAATGGCTTTTTTGGCATCATCATGGACCCTGCTAAGGGCCGTGAAGCTGGCTTTCGTGTAGATAAAATCAGTGGCAAAGAAGATCCATCAAGAATTGAGCTCATCGACCCGCAAGGCGAGCGCTTTTCACAGGATGATATGCCAGGCTACAATGTGTTAATGCCGATAAAAGCACCCGTCACAGAGCTTCGCATCTTTGCTGGCCCCTATGCAGAAAAGGTGCTTAATGCCGTTGATGAATACAACAGCAAGACAGTAGGAAATACCGACTTTATCTCCTGCCAGACATACTTTGGCTGGTTTTCTTACGTTTCAGAGCCTTTTGCAAAGCTTCTCTTTTTCTTTATGAAGCTCTGCCATGCCGTAACAGGTTCATGGGCGCTTTCAATTGTATTTGTAACCATTATCTTGCGACTTCTTCTCTACCCGCTTAACAGCTGGTCGATTAAGTCGATGAAGGGCATGCAAGAGATAAGCCCACAAGTTAAACACATACAAGAAAAGTACAAAAAAGATCCACAGCGCGCTCAGATGGAAATTTTAGCGCTCTACCGCTCAAAAGGTGTAAACCCAATTTCTGGCTGCTTGCCGCTTATTCTGCAGCTGCCATTTTTGATTGGTATGTTTGACCTGCTTAAAACTACGTTTGAGCTACGAGGCGTGCCTTTTATTCCAGGCTGGATCGACAACCTCACCTCCCCTGACGTGCTCTTTAGCTGGAACTATAGCCTTCCGCTGATCGGCAACCAGTTTCACCTGCTACCGGTTATTCTGGGCGGCATCATGTATGTTCAGCAGAATGTCATGTCAACAATGCCAAAAGATCCATCTCAATGGACAGACCAGCAGCGTCAGCAGCGTGCTATGGGTAACATCATGACTGTTGTGATGACAGTGATGTTTTATAACTTCCCATCCGGACTTAACATCTACTGGATCTCATCTATGCTACTAGGTATCTTGCAGCAGTGGTGGACAACCAAAAAGATGAATAACACAAATCCCGGTGATGTTGTTATTGAAGTGAAGCCATCAAATAAAAAACTACCCAAATAGTGTGATATGCAGGCGTGGGACCAGTTTCTTGCACAGCTCGATCTTGAATATGGACAAGAGACCGTTTCACGCTGGCTTCGAACGCTCAAGGTTTTGCGCTTTGATGCCTGCAACATATATCTGGAAGCGCAAGACTCCTTCCAGCTCCTTTGGTTTGATGAGCACATTCGGTCAAAACTCGGCCAGCTTGTAAACAACAATCAAAAGCCTATAAAAGTTCACCTTGCCCTGCACGAACCAATCGTGCAGGCACCTCGCAAGCGTAAAACCGTATCGACAAACCCCCAGACCTCTTTTCAGATCTTCTTTGACGAGCTAGACCCCACCTGCAGCCTTGATGACTTTGTAGTAAGCGAAGATAACAAAGTTGCTCACAAAGTACTCGAAGAGCTCACGAGCCGCCTTGTAGAAGCAAAGGTGCAGGCGATGTCATCCTTTTCTGGCCATAAACCAGCTATAGAGCGCGCTTTTTTGAATCCTGTTTTTTTGTATGGGCAGTCGGGCTCTGGTAAAACACACCTTCTTATGGCAGTAGCACAAAAACTGCGCCGCGTAGGCTATAAAGCGGTCTATGCACGCTCAGAGCTTTTTACTGAACACGTTGTAAAGGCTATACGAGTAGGCGAGATGTCGCATTTTAGAAACACCTACCGTAATGCCGACGTTTTGCTGATAGACGATGTGCAGGTCTTTGGACGAAAAAACGCCACGCAGGAAGAGTTTTTCCACACCTTTAACACACTTCACACTGAAGGAAAACAGATAATCCTCTCCTCCAATGTGGTACCGCAGGCTTTGCAGTTTATAGAGCCACGACTTATTTCGCGCTTTGAATGGGGAATAGTGCTGCCATTAACACCTGCACACAAAAAAGAGCTCTGCCGCATTTTGGAACAAAAAGCTCTTGCCTATCAATACCCAGTATCGCTGAGAACTATCGAATTTTTGGCAGACTCTTTTGCCACAAACCCAAAGTCCGCCGTAAAAGCCTTAGAAGCACTCATGCTCAGGTCGCACATGAACAAAAGTGGCCAGAAAACGCACCTGCCTTTAAATGCAGTAAAGGCACTTCTTGCCGACCTTATCGAAACCGAAAAGGCAAGCGCCCTTTCAACAACGCGTATTATCGAAGCTGTAGCTGAGCACTACTCCCTACCTCTTGAAGATATTGTAGGTAAATCGCAAGCGCGTGAGTGCGTCCTGCCACGACAGCTTGCCATGCATCTTTGCCGTGAGCTGTTAAAAGTGCCTTACATGAAGATTGGCGATCTTTTCCAGCGCGACCATTCCACGGTAATGTCTGCCATTCGCCAGGTGCAAAAGCAGATGTCTCTACCTGGCAACGACCTTACCACCGCCTGCAGCACCATCCAGCGCAAACTCTCAAATTAAACAATCTTTTATAAGACGCTAAGCTTCAAACCTTGTACTTCAATTCTTGGGCTTTTCAAGAATATCAATAAGTTTTATGATTATTGCATGTTACCAATTAGCACTAACTACATAGAGCCAGTTTATACTCATTACTACAACAAGCTCGGATCTACCTTTGTTCCATACTTCGACCTAACCCGAGAAGTAAAAAGTTTACAGCAACGCGTTTCGGCAAATCCTGCCTACACCTTAAGCGACTCCGATCTTGCAAAGCTCGAAGAAGCATTTACGAAATGCCATACATACTTTGCCCATAACGTTAGAGAGCTTGTCGTACACTTTCCTGATGATCAGATCAAAAAAGCCATTTTTAACGCGCTGGAACATGCCGATGAAAAGACAATAAAGGGTGCTTTAGAGAGCTTTCTAAAATCTCTCGATGAAGCAAAACTGGTCTCCTTTGCATCTATCAACAGCGAAAAATTGGATGAACATCTTAAGAAAAACTCACTTTTACGAGATCGAGCGCTTGAAAGCGTCCTCTCTACAAAGGGAAAAGCCATTTGGAAGGAAATTTTTTATAAAGTCTCCTATTTTGCCCACCATCTCATTAAAACACTTATAGAATTTACAGGCTTTTCTGAAGTTGGCGGCAGAAAGCATGGCCGATATCACTATGGATCTGGAATTAGCGAAGCTGAATCGAAAATAGAACTTTATAAGGCCATACTGGCCTACCCCGCCGTTGTCTTTGCTGGTATCTACACCGCAGTAGGCTCTACTGCTGTTGCTGCAATTGCCACGGCCGCCGTGCTTGTTGCCACAACACTCTTTATTCCCTTTTATTTACGCTACCTGCAGCCCTGTCCGCATCAATATGAGGGCCTTTCTAACCTCAACCAAAAGATTTTACGTAATGACTACAATCCCGTCTTTCACAGGACAGACATTTTAGATCGCATCCAAAATGCCTTCAGCTCTGGTAAGGGTGTAATTCTCACTGCAGATCGCGGCGTTGGCAAGTCTAGCATCAAAACAGCGCTTGCAGAACTCATTGTGGCAAAAAAAGCCAAAAATGCTGCTGGATTTTTGAATAACGCGCAGATGTTCTACTGCGAAGCAAGCCAATTCAAAGATATGGGCATGGAAAGGTTAAACTTTACATCCATCGCCGATACATTCGAAGATCACACAAAAGAGTTTGTCCTTTTTATCGATGAGGTCGCATCACTATTCGAAGCAGATCCAACTCGAGGAAAATTGGATAAGCCATTCATAACCTTCTGTGATACCTTCCCAAATGTCATATGCGCTACCACAACCAAAGAATATGACGAATACATAAAAGATGATGAACCTGCTAACAGACGGCTTGTTCGCATTGAGGTACAGCCACTCACCCCTAAAGAAGTTGAATCTGCGCTCTATCAGCAGCTTCATCATGCAGCTCCAGAGCTCCTTTTAGAAGACAACGTTATCCCCTATATCATGGAAAAAGCGCCAGAGTTCAATTCCAAAACATCTCAAATCGATGGGGCGATGTCTCTTTTAAAAAGCGCTATTGCAAAAGCTTCACACATTACTTTCGATGAGCTTGAAAAGAGCGTCAACACCCTCTCATTAGAAAAGACCTTTTTAGAAAATCGCCTCATGCATAATCAGAGCTCTCTGGCTGAACTTGAAGAGTACGAGGAAAAGTGCCTAGCGCTTAAATATGCAGAAGCTACGCTACAAGTGCGCCAAAAGACACTTGCTACCATCAGAAAAATTGAGGTGCTTAGCCTAGAGCTCAAGAAAGAGGGCCACGCTCTTGCAACAGAACAGACAAAAAAGGCCTGGCTTGTAAATTATGCAGCGCAGCAGATTCTTACCCGATTTATTGTCCAAAAACGTGGCGAGCTTCGCCTGCCGACAGGCATTAACAAAACCCTCGTTAACGAAATTTTGCAGGGCTCCTAAAAAAGGCTGTACGAAATCAAGGCTGGTAGTTTGTGTATAAAACTGACTTCAGTCTAGATTCGAGATCTTCTGCCGTTGTATCTAGGGCAAAAAAGTAGTCTAGAGGCTCTTTTATGTTTTTGTTTATCTTCATAAAGTAGCCAGTGTAGGGTGCAAACAGCACTTTTGTATGGGCATGAAAGATCTCGCCATCGGACAATAGCTGCAAAAAGGGATGCAAAGGGCCTATACGAAAAAGCTCCTTGATATCCTCTTGTCCGACTCGCACAGCAAGAAATCTCCAAGAGAGAGCATCATTCCAAGGCTTAGAGTACGTTAACGCGCACGCTTCAACAGAGAAGAGCGCACCACCTAAAAGCGTGGAACCAAAGGAGAGCGCATGATTACCTCTTGTTGTAGGCATGCCGCTACCTTCGTAGCCTCTATAAAAAACACGTTGGCCAAACCTATGAGCAAGAGTCTCCTGTTCAATAAGCTGAAAAAGAAGCTCCGTATCTTTCAATGCGCTAAAAAAGAGCTCATATGAATGCGGATTGGTAAGATATGCGTAAGGATAGAGGGGTTGAGCACCCTCAAAGCTGCAGCTTTTGACCATAGTAATCTGACAGCCTAAAGCCGCCTTGTAACGCTCGCTGATTTTTTTGTTTAGTAAAAAAAAGAGCGGCGCATATTCATGACGAGGCTGAAACGCTGATGAAATATCGCCTGTTTCAATAAGGCTATGTACGCTCTCTTCGTACTCTATCGGCCCCAAAGCAAGGGCTTCTTCTTTAATCGCCTGATCATTGTACATTTCATAAAGAGCCACAACTTGCCATGCAGTGGGAGTTATCCACTCAAGGGTAACTGATGGCAGAAGACTCTTACACGCCTCTACAATATTTTCGCCATCGTCCTTCATGATACGAGCATAGAGTTCTGACTTTATGTCAGCATCTACAACCGCTTCATCATCAAAATGCAAAAGATAGACCCCATGCAGCGGCATGAGCAAACAAATAAACAGCAAAACCAGTTTCATATAGCCTATAATAGCTTCTCGGGTATATTCTGTGTAAAAAAAGAGAGCCTATGAAATCGATTTTTATCCTCCTATTTTGCTTCTATACTACAGTTGCAACCAGCTATGAAATACGCATACATCCTGTCAACTCGTGGCAAGAGATAGATACAAAATCCAGCCAAAAAATCTTGGTGGAGAGCTTTATGGATGGCTATGAGGATGTGCCGCTTGTTGAGCTCAACCCAGCATTTGAGTCGATTGGTGATGTGCGCCGCTTTTATGAAGCCTACTTTTTTGAAGAGTATGAGCGGTTTAAAAATGACGAGGTGCTTTGGGTAGAGGCATATGTTGACGACGTCCTTGCCGGCTGGGCAACCTTTGAGCTCGAGCAAAATGAAACAAATGCCGCCTACATGGTGCTTCTCACTGTAAGCCCGCACTTTCAAAGGTTGGGCTTGGGTAAAGCACTCACCTTTTCGATACGAGAACGCTATCCTCATCTAGAGGCCATCAATCTCTTGATTCGTAAAGTGAACAAAAAAGGCTATAGCTTCTACTACAGCCTTGGTTTTTTTGATTATGACTACAACCGTCCAGACAACTTCGTCGACAGAACGCTTTTAACAGGCCTTCGCTGGTCTAAAAATTAATCTAATAAAACAATGCCTAATGAGGGCCAGGCCTGGGGTGTTGATTTAATCATATTTTCACGAGATGTAATTTATACAAAAATTGTCCTTGAGGCTGTTCTCAGCCTGAAGGGCTGGGTTTTAAAAGCCTAGGGCAACGCCCTAGGTGTCTGATTTACAATAAGTTGCAGGCTGAAGGCCTGCGTTCTAGTAAACCGTAAGATCGTAGCATGATAGGGTCAATAGCGTTTACTATAACGCAGGGCTTCACCCTGCTGGTTCTATTCTGCAATATACCCAGGGCGATGCCCTGGGCTTGTATAACCCAGGCCCTTGGCCTGAAAACAGGGACCCAACTTGCATCAAGAAATATTTGTAAAACACCCTTAAATCAACATCCTAGGCCAGGCCCTCATTAGGCATTATTGTATTACAAACTTATTTAACGGCTTTCAAAGCCTCAGCAAGTGCATTCGAGCGTGCTTTTTTGGTAGAAGTTGGCGGAAACGTCCTCTTGCACTTCGGATTTTTTGATCTACCCTGCGAACAGTCGCGAAAGAGATTTAAATCGATGCAATTTGCCATCGCTTGGTATCCAGCTGAATTAGGATGTAAGCCATCCCCACTATCGTAAGCAGGAAGTAGCTTATCAGGATGCAGAGGATCACGTACCGCTTTGTCAAAATCAATCACAGCATCAAATCTGCCGCTTGTTCTAATCCACGCGTTTACCTCTTGTCTCAACGCTTCTGCCTCTGGACATGAGTAGACGCCACTAGATGGTGTCAATGTACCGCCATAAATCGTTATGCCAAGATCGTGGCAGCGATCGATAAACTGAACGTAGGCGCCAGTGAGCATATCAAATGTAACAGGATATGGATTTAACCCTGGGAAGCAGTACGAGACACCGATGTCATTTCCGCCGTCCATAAAGATGACATATTTTACAGCGGCTTTGGTCAATGCGTCTGTATCAAATCTGCTAAGTGCATTCAGACCAGCTGTCCAGAGCGGCTCGCCCGGCAATGGTACATTATAGAGCACTTGATCAAGAGTTACCCCTGAATTTACGACGCCAAGTAAGTTCTTATCACATCGTAATCTGTATGCAAGAAAGTCTGGATAGGTGGAATTGGTATCTAATGTTGAATAGTTAAAACTGTTGCCGTCAGTGATGGAGTCACCAAAGCATACAATACTGGCTTTCTCTTTAGATGCAAGCACTTCTATATCAGATACATAAAAACTTTGTGTCGTTGTTTCAGTAAACGCTATACCACTTTGATCAGCAGAATAGTCCCCGCTTGATGCTGGCGTAATATATGAAGTCTGCTCAGCGATAAGATGTCGCGGCCCTGGAAATGTATTGTCTAAGGGTAAATAGACGCTTACTGCAAGATCGCTAAAGTTCGGAGCATCGAGATGCACAGGATCACTCAAAATCGATGCATTAGGCGGGATAATAACGGAGGATTGACCATTAAAAGTAAGCTGTCGATCTGTTCCTGGAACTGTTGCAGCACTTCCCGAGTCACTAAGCGCCACATGAGCACTACCTATAGTCATATAGGCGTTATTATCAAATGAGTATATGTTTGATAGACGCACCCGAAAACATGATCCTCCAAGACTTATGTGCGCGATTATCCGTACGGTTTGGTCGTTAAATGTCATGCCAGGTAGATCATACTGTGGCGGAAATATAAGGGCGCTCGTTTGAGGATTGACAGGTGCTGAAGACCATGTTGCAACCCAATGCTTTTTTGATTTTTTTGAATATGCCTGCTGATCTAGCTGACGAGAAGCGCTAAGATCTTGGGCTGAGAAAAGGCTCGCTGTTGAAAGCAATGTAAGGGCCAATGTTCCAACATGCAAAAAATTACGAAAGTTCATATCTGCCCCTAAAAATTCATGAACTTTCTTGTTACTAGAATCCTCACTAAAATGCAAATGCTGCTATGAAATTCTCCTGCAGCGTTAAGGGGCTATTAGGAAATGTTTTTGAGGATTGTTTCTAACTGCGTTCGTAGTTGAGGCAGGTTTTTCTGGGTGATTTCCCATATTGCCTTAAGATCTACACCCATATATTCATGAATAAGAACATCGCGTAGTCCAGCAATTCGGCGCCATGGGACATCTGGATAGGCTTGTTGAATGTCTTTTGAGATTCTTTTGGTTGCTTCACCAATAATTTCTAGTTGTCTAATCGTAGCATCCTGCCAATGTTTCTCCTGTGAGAATACATTTTCACCAGATTTAGTGTAGATTTCGATCTGTTTTATTGCGTCGAGCATGTGGCTTAGGTAGACTTGATCACGTTTCACAGATTAACCGCTTCTTTTAAGATCTCATCTTTGATATAGGGACTAATAGAATTTTCCGTCACAACATCAACCTTTCTACCTAGAAGATCTTCAAGATCCTGCTTAATGGCTATGATATCCAATAGCGAAGAACCCGGCTTCATTGTGACAAGCAAATCAACATCGCTCGACTCTGTACTCGTTCCACGCGCTACTGAACCAAAAAGTTTGACTTCAAGCGCACCATAACGATTTGCGATAGCAAGCATAGCTTTTCGGTTTTTTTTTATAACATCTAGTATAAACATACACTTTGACCCTCAAATATAATCATATATGATAAAAAATGATCGTTCAATCAAAAAAAGTGCCCCAGGCGCCGTCGGCCCAGAGGCCTGCGTATTTGTGGTGAGACCAGATCAGACCCTCCTTTTCAAATGCCTTCATATCCTCATCGCCCAATATGCGGTTGGAAAAGAAGTAGCATGTGGGCAGTATTAGGATATTTGGAGCGGTGGCATTTTCCTTTACTGCAAGTGTGAACGGGTCGAATGTGCGCCTTAAAACCTTCCAAGAGGCAGTCGGTTGGCCATTATCGGGATAGAGCACGTCAAGTTCATGCCAGATTTTTTGTACGTTAGCAAGCGTTGCCTGCAGTATGGGATGGCCCTTAGACATCCCAAAGAGCCCATTTTGAAAAAGTACATGACTTGCCCCAACACCACCTCTCCAGGCAGGCTCTTCACAGCACACCACGGCGTCAAACTGCAAAAGCGGCTCAAATGAGCGTAGAATGAGGCTATCATGATCTACATAAAAGCCACCCATGTCGAAGAGAATCTGGTAGCGCATGAGGTCTGATTTTTCGCCCCAGTTTGTTGAAGCTTGGATCAATGGAGCCATCTCTTTAAAATCATACTCTTGCACAAGATGCCTCTCCATACCATCTAAGGGGCATTTTCTATCAGCTGAATCGGTCCAAAAATGCAGCTCCCAGCCAGGGTTATGCTGCTGCCATGACTCAACATTTGCCACAGACTCTTCAGGAAAGGGTTTTGGTCCAAGCCAGATAAAATGGACGCTAGATGGTATTTTAGATGGCCTCTTTGTTTTAAGGAGCGGTGCGTTTTTGCTATACTGCTCTTCTAAAAGCTCCAAAAACTGCTCATCATAGAGGTCAAAGACAAGGCCGTCTTTAGATGGATGGATCCCGGTCGGTAAGATGCCCATCATCTCTTTAAAAGTGCGATCCATCGGACTTCCTATTTTTCGAATGTATCAGTAGCAATAATGTAGCCACATACTGCCAGAGCACCAAACTGCCCCAGAGATGGTCCTGAATTGGGAAGTATAAGACCAATAGAGGCTCCGATGGCTGCGCCAGTACCAGCACTTGCCATAAACCCAGCAAATAACCTGGCCATCTTTTCCCTAAGACACGAGCCAGTAACTACCCCAACAGTTGCTGCTGGTACACCTATTGCAAACTGCAGCCAAACTGGAGTGGATTTGCCAAGCCCGAACATGGCTGCATTATAAATAGATAAAACAAAAAGAGATGTGCCACAACCGCCTACTATCGCCCTAAAAACTCTTCGCTTCAGTACGTTCTTTGCAACGGTCCCTACAAGAGCGCCAGTTGCAGCACCTGCAGTTGAGGCTCCTGTACCCACATAAATATGGTGCGAAGTACCACCATTGGCGTACGCAAGTGCTGACACAGCAAGTCCCGAAAAAAAGCCCCAGGCAGCACCAACTACGGCACTATATAACGCCTCTTTGCAGCCCTCTACTTTTTTATTAACCACTGGTGAAAACTGCTCCAATGAGGGTTCCTGGTCGAGCAGAGATGTAAGTTCTGTATTTATTGCTGTCATAAGGTTATACTACCTACTAGCGCATATTAAAAACAAAGGATTCAAATGCCACCGAAATACCTCTTTAAGGTTCTATCATATTCTCTTTGGGAGCAAAGCCTCGGAAAAGAAGCCCTCATGCTACCCCCAGAAGACGATGCATTCATTCACCTCTCCACCCATGAGCAGCTAGAACGGATTCTCGTAAAGTTTTGGGCGCACATTCCAAAGTATATGATTCTTAAAATCGAAACAAAAAAACTCCCCGGTGAACTTGTTTTTGAAACCAATCCAAACGGCTCCACAAAGTACTATCACCTCTATAATGGCCACATACCGCGCCTCTCAATTGTCGATGCAAAGATGTGCATGAGAAAATTGTAGTTGTAAAAAAGCCGAGAGGCCAGTAAGATTGTTGCACATTCGGAGCATAGCGCAGTTTGGCTAGCGCGGCTGCTTTGGGAGCAGTAGGTCGGGGGTTCAAATCCCTCTGCTCCGATGATCGGCAATAAAGTCTACAAGGCTTTATTGCCGAAACTTTTTAAGGAGAATGAAATTGTATCTCTCCTACATTTTCTGGGATCCTCCCAGAGTCGCATTTACCATACCATATCTCGATCATCCAATAGTCTGGTACAGCCTTCTCTTTGCCGGCGGCTTTTTTGCAGGCTATTTACTTGCGGCAAAACTCACCTACGGCTATCTACACGACAAAAAAGCCACTTTTTCTTTTCTCGACAAACTCGCCTGGTACATATTTGTAGGCATGATTGTTGGCGCAAGACTTGGCCATGTCTTTTTTTATGAGTGGCCCTACTACAAAGCCCACCCCATGGAAATTCTTTTTACCTGGGAAGGTGGCCTTTCGAGCCATGGAGCAGCTATTGGCCTTATTTTAGCCATACTTCTTTTTTGGAAAAATCCTGCTCACCGCCCTCAAAACATCTCTTTTAAACGACTTTTGGATATTCTCACCGTTGCAGCAGCCTTTGTAGCCTGCGCCATACGGCTTGGCAACTTTATGAACCAGGAAATTTTGGGGACTCCAAGCGATCTCCCCTTTAGCGTCTGGTTTGGCCATCCTGCGGAGGCTGGCGCCACTATGCCGTGTCATCCGGTGCAGCTTTATGAAGCGCTTTTTTACCTCCTCACAGGCACTATACTATATAAAATATTTAATAAACTTGGCGATGGCAAGACGGCAGGCCTCTTTTTCCTCCTCGTCTTTACCTTTCGCTTCTTAATAGAATTCCTTAAGCTGCCACAGGGAACGTATGATAGTTCATGGTTCCTCTCTATGGGCCAGCTGCTCAGCATACCCTTTATCCTGCTTGGCTTAAGGCTTCTTAATCCAAGGAATCCCTCATGACAAATGCAATACAATGTAGCTACTGCCAGGAACCAGTGGTTGAACCCACGAGCATCTGGGCACGTGTAACCCAAAGCAATAGCGAAAAGGTGCATACCTTAGCCTGTAGCCATAAATTCCACTACGCCTGCATACAAGAAGGCGTAAATGAACAGATCATGGTTGGCCTAGCTAAGGAGGGACACACAACATGTCCTTTATGTCGCAAGGTTTTTGATTTTACCTCATCAACCACAAAGATTATGGACATGGTGAAAACGGCAGCGAAAGTAGGAGCCAAATTCGCCAGTTACGGTGGATTCGCCGTTGGGTATTTAACCATTCACGCAGTTGTCCCCCCTCTTGCTCTTGGATCAGTAGTAGCTGTTGCAGCAGCCAGAGTGCTAGGCGGGATCGTAGGATCTTTACTTGGTGAAGTAGCTTTTGGATATCTCTGGGATGCTACAGGCGCGACAACGCTCCAGAATTGCATTAGGCTGCATAACTGGCAGTATGGCATGAAGCTAGAAGCGAACGACCTAAATTGTGGGGAACTGCTCAATACTGAAAAGGCGATAATCAAGCACCTAACCAGAGCGTGGATCGACGCATGCACGGACATTTTAGACAACTTTTCAACAAACCCTCTACATGAATCCTACGATCTCGTAGCAGAAATCACCGAAGAAGAACGAGATCACTTAATTCTACAGGCGGTTATAGATTTAGTGCACAACGACCCAGGAACATTTGCCGTCTTGAAAAACAACATCCATGCGCAAAAAAGCGATGCCTTTGAGGAGGCATTCGATAGGAGTATTTCACAACAGCTTGCGAAATTCGGAATCATCAAGCTTAACGAAAGGGCAAATGCAGAGATCACTCTTGCACTGAAAGAAGCATGGGTGGAGATGTGTACGATCGTCCTCCTCCAGTTTCCAAACGATGAAGAGTTGCAAGCGGAAGCTGACCTTGCTCCGAATATGTCTGAAGAAGACCGTAATCAATTACTAGAGAAAGCCTTTGATGATCTTGCGACAAGCAATCCTGAAACGTTTGCTGCCCTAAAAAACAACGTTCTTCATCCTGAGGGAGAGGATTTCCAAGACGCCTTCCAGATCAGCTTTTTCACACAGCTTCTTAAATTTAAAATACTCCTGCCCAAGATTGAGGAAAGCCCTTTAGATAAACCCGCTAGGAGCGATACCATTTCAAACGATAAATAGGATATAACGATAAGAACGATAAAAACAAAAAAATTTAATTCTTATCGTTCTTATCGTTATATCTTTCTTATCGTTAAAACTCTGAAAAGACCTATCCCTTCTAGCCGTTTTGGAGGCGGGCGATGCGATCTTCAAGCGGCGGGTGCGATGAGAAGAGACGCATAAGCGGTTTGCCGCTCGAAATTTTCATCGACTGAAACGCTGGCTGCTCAGCCTTGGGATCTTGAATCTGCACAGTGCGTCCAAGAGCTTCAAGAGCTGCTATCATCTTGTCGCGACCTACGAGGCGCGCGCCGCCCGCATCTGCACGGTATTCACGAAAGCGAGAATAGGTAGCAATGACGATCGTGCCCAAAATCATAAAGACAATCTCAAATAGAAAAACCAGTATGCTATACATAAATGGAGAGCCTACGCTTTCGTCATCTTTTGAGCGTCCCATGCGCATAACAGCATAGGCAAGCACGCGAGCAAAAAACATTACAAATGCGTTCACAACGCCTTGTAAAAGTGTCATTGTTACCATATCGCCATTGGCAACGTGAGACACTTCATGAGCAAGCACAGCTTCTACTTCTGCTGAATTCATACGATTAAGAAGCCCCGAAGATACCGCCACAAGCGATCGCTTCTGAGTTGGGCCTGTAGCAAAGGCATTTACCTCGGGTGATGAATAGATGCCCACTTCTGGCATACCTGAAAGGCCTGCGTTTTTTGCAAGCTTATAGACCATGTCGACAAGCGCACGCTCTTGACCTGTTGCACGAGCTGGGTCTATCACCTGCACACCCATCATCCACTTTGCCATAATGCGTGAAAGGCCAAGCGAGATAAAGGCACCTGCCATACCCCATATCAGGCAGAAGATCATCAACGAATTATAATCCAAGCCATATGGTGTAAGGTAGGGCTTAACATTAAAAAAGTTTAAAATAAGTGAAATTGTCACCAGCACAAGTGCGTTGACGGCGATAAAAAGTATAATACGTTTTGCAATAGCGCCCATATGATTACCTCGGTGTAAAAGCATCAGTATATCACACCCGTCTCGACTTTGCAACTTTTCGGCGGTGCTTTCGCTCCGGAGAGCCCCCATCCCTTATGTACTTTCTCCGGATGGCGTATTTAAGCCTATCCGGAGAAAATACATAAGGGCTGAAGGCACTCCGAAGCAAAATCACTCACCAAAAAGTTGTAAAGTCGAGACTTGTGTTTTTTTGTTTGTTGGTGGATAAAGTAGAGCAAAAAGGGGCTCTATGAACGGCATTCAGCATTTTGGATATAGAGAGCGAATTACAACTCAGGCTGATAAAACACGTCTTGAACAGGCTGTAACTACAGCCACGAAACAGCTTGCTCTCTTTGAAGAGGCTGTTTCAGCCACATGCCAACAGCTCTACCAGCGAAAAGCACAAGTAGGCTATATCATTGCAAACCACACGGCTTGGGCAGAAAATCTTAAGGCCAGCTTTCGTCTGTTTCAAACCGCTCTCAGCGGGGTAAAGGTAGATGCTCAGTACATACCTGAACTAGAACAAACTGGCCACGCTCTCGAGAGCCTTTCACTTTTAGAAGTGTCGAGTCATCCCACCATCAAAATTTACGACGAGCTCATCACGGTGCTGACAAGCGTGCATCATCAAGATGCCCTTAACACCTACAAAGTGAAAAAACGCGAATGCCGCACACTGATAAAAACTGCAAGCCGAGATGTGCGCCTTAACAGCCTTAAAAAACTGTTCCAGGATGTTGTAGCCTTGATTGACAAAGCTGTCCCCCAGCTAGATGGAAAGCCTGTTATCGAAAAACATGAGACAATTTTGCTCTACCTCGAAACGCTGCAGTACATTAAGTATAGCGCCAGCCAAAAAGAGCCTGTTACAAGCTCTTGGTGGTCATGGCTATCTTGGAGCTCTACGCCCGCAGCTGAGGCTGTACCTGATCAGGAACTTACGGCAAGGATAGCAGCCCTTGTCAGCTCTATTGTAGAAAAGGAGCAAGCTCTCGCAGCATGCATTCCGCTCAATGTGGCAAGAGCTGTAGATCAGCAGCCAGAACTTGTTACTCAGTACCTTGAGAGTTGCCCCGTGGGAGATCCTCCTGAAGAGTACAACTTTAGACGTAATAATTTTCGCTACAGGGAGATTCAGCCTCAGGTTGATGCCCTTAAAGGCATAGCCAAAGGGCTCTTTAGACTCAACAACACCATAAAACGGCAGATTACGCTACTTTATAGCGGTAAAGAGACGATCGATCAACCCTTCTACAACACGCTTCTTGATGGCTTTCATACTCGTATCCACACACAGCTTGATGCACTTCTTGGACTACCACAAACTGAACGCGTACATGCAGGACGCTACTATGTTGCCCTTCTTTCAGCCAAGGTGCGCCATGTACGCATAGTCTATGACCACTTTAAAAGCGTCTCATCATGTAAACCATGCATAGCGGCTCTTAATAGAACGTTTAGCTACCTTGCATCGCCTCAAGAGCCACAAAAGCTTGCTTTAGCTATAGAAGCAGCATCAAAATTTGCAAGGCCACTAGCAGAAACAAACTTTCGAAACCGCCTTCGCACCCTTTTATACGATGTAATCTCTGAAATTCTTGGCAAGCATGGCCGCATAGGCGTCCGGTTTACCGAACAAGAGCTAGAAATACCCAAAAAAATCCTCGCTCGAGCCCCATTAAAAGACTTTAGAGAACCTGATGAAGCGGGTGGGATGCCTGCTGCAATTTTGCGTTATCTTACGAAAGGTTTTATAAACAAGCTCTATTTCTTAGGTGATGCACTCGATCACTATTTTGAGATTACCGTTACCATACTCATGCATGACGAGCGTTACAGGGAGATAACACACACGCTTTTAGCAGAATGGGATCTATTTTTTAGATACATGTCCGTAAGCAATGCAACCGTAGACACCAAGCTGCTGCTCATGATGGGAGATTTACTCGATACACTCTCCCGTTCTAGTGACGGACTTGGAACACTCAATCGCTACTGCCACGCTCAAAAGATTCTTCATGACCTTAAAAGAGAAAGCGAAACAGCACAGCAAAAATTGCGTCTTGATTGGATTGTGGCCGAAACAAAACCTGAATTTGAACGTCTCAAAGACGCAGATGGCTATCCAGATGCCCTTGAAAAGCTCGATGAACCAGAGAACATTCTGTATAAACAGCTTGTAGAAGAGGTACAATTGCCAAATATCCCAGCCATAATGCCTAAAGAGAGAATACTCAAAACCTTAATTTATAGATGGGCACTAAAACGGCTTATGAAAGACGATTTGCTCGATGAATCAACGCTTCACTGGCTCTTTACCGAATATCTGACTGTAGAGGCATTTCAAAAAATTTACAGAGACCATTACGGCCTCTGCTATATGGAACTTGCCCTTCATAAATGCACCGAAAGCGTAGGTGGCAGGCTTCCACAGCTTTATACACAGCTGAGTAGCAAACGAGGACTCGCAGACTACAACCTTTGGAAAGATATACTGAAAATCTATGATGAATTCCGCAAGGCAAAGCGCGATCTGCGTCCTGACATACTTAAACGAGTAGAGGATGAACTTCGCCGCTACCAGCTAAGCGCTCTAACCCCGTATGTCGCCCTTTCCCGCGATCTCTACAAGGAGATGCAAACTTTGCGCTAAACGGCTGTATCACTCTTTAACGATATAAAGGATATAACGATATGAACGATAAAAAATGAGTTCTTTGCAATGCCTTCCAGCTGGGGATGCCAGTGACTTTTAAAGCCTCTCGAGTTTACCTCCTATAAGGACGTGAAAGGGCGAAGCACCCTTTTTTTATCGTTCATATCGTTATATCCTTTATATCGTTGAGGTCAATCGTGTGATCTCTACAAGGCTCTTTGCTAAACGGCTGTCACCAAAGGAATCAGCTTGCTCTTGGGTAAAGAACACAAGTTCTTCCAATTTGCTGCCTTTACCAGTAGCCCGATACCGATCAAGGGCCGCATCTACAAGTAGCTTTTCACGCTCTCGTATCTGCCCACCACGTAAAAGAGTCTCGAGTGCAGCGTCGAGCAACAAGGGATCAAAGGCTGCCGAAAGTGTAAAGTCTCCATAGGTCAACATCGCCTGCTTCATCGTGTGCGCAAGATGCTTTTGCTTTGGCTCTTTTTCATACAGTTCCGCTGCAAGTATGCGAAGCATAAGCGACTGAAAAAGATTTTGGGTTTTTTCTTTATCAGTTAACCCAGGAATTTTGGAGTTTGGGTCAATTACGGCATTATGAAGCTCCTGTAAAAAGAGCGCGGGCTCTGTAACATGCCAAGAATCGAGTCCACAGTAGACTTCGGGATAGAGTGCACCATATGGACGCTGGGTAAGCCAGCCGATAAAGGTATCAGAAAGCTCTTTTGTAGCGTTGCGAAAATGGACAAAAAAGTAGTGCCACGCCTCAAGATATGAAGATTGGCTATCAACCTGAACGATTTTTGCCGCCATCTTTACAGCTCGTGAAAGCTCTTCACGAGCCACAATACGATCTTTATAGTCTTTAAATAGATCACTCTCTGTAAGTTGATAGCTGAGGTTACGTTCTGAGAGATAGAGCACAAGCTCTAGCTCTATATCATAGTCTCTAAATGGCAAAAACTTTAGCTGAAGTATGCGTTTACGTACGTAAGCCTCAAGATGAGCCGTTGCAATGCCCGAAAAGACGCATGCCGGCACCTTCACCTCATCTTCAGTAAGTTCAAGAAGCTCCTGGCCCAGCTTTGCATGTATGTCGTCATAGAATAGCGTACTGTTATACACAAATCTTTCGAGCGGATCTTTGCTATGCTCTAAAGGCCTATATTGATTTGCCTCTTTCATCTTGAGCATGGCGTTATAGAGGGCATTCATGTCACCATTTATGTGACCATTCATGTAACCAGGAAAGAAAGCTCTCAGCGCTGCTTCTGCTTCAAAGA
>JAFEGT010000038.1 GCA_018239765.1 Verrucomicrobiota bacterium | reverse complement strand
CGGATAACTCGAGTTTTGCAAGAGGCTCTTAAAATTAACACCAGCGCTTGACGCCAAGGTCAATGCCAAATTGATCGAGGATGCGGCTAAGCATAAAATATTCCATCTCTTCGATCGTCTTTGGATTCATGTACCATGCTGGCTGTGGCGGTATAATGCAGGCTCCCATGCGTGCAAGCTTTAGCATGTTTTCCAGGTGGATTTCGCTAAATGGCGCCTCGCGTGGCACAATAACAAGCTTTCGCCTTTCCTTAAGCGCCACATCAGCTGCCCGGCGGATAAGGTTATCAGCAAGGCCAATAGCAATAGCCGCAAGCGTTGACATACTACAAGGAATAATCAGACATCCATCATGCTGACATGATCCACTTGCGATAGATGAAGTAAAATCGTATATCTGGTGAAGCTTAATACGCGCACGATACTCGGGCTTGAAGCTTTCATGAAATTTGGTAGGGCTTGCATATTCCTCGCCCATCTCCTGAAGAATGGTTGAGGGCGCATGGCGGCTCAAAACAAGCTCCACAGTATGTCCAAGCCTTGCAAGCTCGCTTACTGCAAGATGCGCAAGACGCATGCCAGATGCGCCAGAAATTCCAACTACATAACGTGCCATAGGTCAATTAGAATAGCAACTCGAGCACAATGAAGACAAATAGAATCATGCCTGAGAGCATATTTATGCGACTAAAGGCAGCCATGTATGAGATTTGGCCCAAAACAAGTTTGAGGTAGCAGAAAGTGTAGACGAACGCAACACAAGCCGCTGCTGTAAAGAGAAACCAAGAGCCCAGAAGATAACTTTGTAAAAAGAGCGATAATGCGCTTGCAGTGTGTAAAAGCGCTGCAATTATAAGTGCTCGCGTAACACCATAGACACATGGCACGCTATAAAGGCCCATACGTTCGTCAAACTCAACATCCTGACATGCGTAGATAATGTCAGATGCAGCGATGGTAAAGAAGAGTGCAAGCCCAAATAAAAAGGGTATTGGGCTGATTTCGCCCATAATTGCTGCCCACGCACAAAATGGAGCAAAGAAATAGATGCTGCCAAGAGCAAAATGGCATAGAGGCGTAATTCGCTTAGTAAGTGAATAGAGAACCACGCTTGAGCCCACGGCAAGCGATAAAAGACCGCACAGGCTATTGATAGACCAACTCGCTAAAAAGAAAATGGCCAAATAGAGAACTGCCTGTGTGACACATGATCGCGGCGAGATCTCCCCTTTCGGCAGAGGTCTATCACGAGTGCGCGGATTTTTAGCATCGAAGGTGCGATCGAAAAAGCTATTGAAACACATGCCTGAAAAACGTGCTGAAATAAATGCCAACGTCAAAAGCAGCCAAGATGTGAGTTTAAAAGGAGGCGTCTCACGTTGCAAAAAGGGCAAAAGAGCACCTGAGCCAATCCAGGTAAGCCCAAAGAGCGTCTGCTTAAGTAGGAGAAGTCTTCGTATTGCAACAATATTCATGGGCTACACAATAGCGAAGGTGAATTGTAAAAGCTAGTGAAAAATGATTTACATAAATTTTTAAATATGTAAAGTGCATATTTCGGGCACGGGCAAGGGCACGGGCACGGGCACGCAGATTTTTAAAACGAGGTTATTTAAAGTGGGCAACATAATACCGGAATTTTCACATGGAGCAGACTCACCTGCCGCAGCACACGACTCCTGGAGGCTTTTTAGGATTATGTCTGAGTTTGTTGATGGGTTTGAGACGCTCTCTTCTATTGGCCCATGCATCTCGATCTTTGGTTCTGCGCGACTCAAGCAGTCAAGCCCCTATTATCAAATAGGCGTAGATGTCTCCTACAAAATAGCCAAAAAGGGCTTTAGCGTTATTACAGGCGCTGGTTTAAGCCTTATGGAAGCTGCCAATCGCGGTGCACAAAAAGCTGGAGGGCGCTCTTGCGGTCTTGTTATAGATCTACCCTTTGAATCTGAGCCTAATGAATTTATCGACCCCAAGCTTAAACTGCGCTTTCGCTACTTTTTTGTGCGCAAGGTGATGTTTGTACGGTATGCCCAAGGGTTTGTCTTTTTACCAGGCGGTTATGGTACGCTGGACGAAATGTTTGAAACACTTACACTCATCCAGACAAAAAAGATACAGCCTGTACCAATCTATCTTATCGGCACAACGTTCTGGAAAGGCCTGTTTAGCTGGGTAAAAGATACGATGCTCGCTCAAAAATGCATCGATAAGAGCGACCTTGATCTCTTTGTACTTACTGATGATCTTGATGAAGTCGCATCGGGTCTAGAACGCTCCTATCATGACCGCTTAAAGTTAAAAGAGCCAGAGATTTAGTGGTTTACGGTAACAGCGCTTAAGATAACGACACCCGCTATAATGCAAAGTAAGCCCAGAAGGTGCCAAAGGCCAAACGCCTCCCCATAATAAAATACGCCGATTAAAGCGATGCCCATTATGCCGAGGCCACACCAAATAGCATACACCACACCTACTGGCAGTACCTTTAGTGTAAGAGACATGGTCCAAAAGGCAATACAGTAGCCCACAACAACAATAGAGGCCGGAATAAGCCTTGTCATGCCATATGAGGCCTTTAAGGCCGTGGTGCCGATAATTTCAGCTAAAACAGCGACAAGCAGTAGTACGTATGGATTCATGGTCTAGATACTAACTGTTTTGGGGATTTAATGCGAAAAAAGTGCGTTGATTGCAGCTTCAACTGCTGGGTGGGTTAAAATTTCCTCAAGTTTTTCATGACCTTCCTTTGGAAACGTTACAGAAAGGGTCTGTTCTACATTAGGTTGCAAATTTTGAAGCAGCTGGTTAAGACTATCCAGATTGATCCAACCAAGATCATAATAGGTTGCAAAAGACTCGTTATCAAAATGCTCTTTTTTGCTTTCAAATGTGTCTATAGCACGCCTTTTCGAGTCAATGCAGAGAGCAATCGGATCGCGGCTTGGATCATCTTTAATGGCTTCATCCACCTCAATAAGCGCATCTCGCAAAATAGCAATCACAGCTTTGCCGTTTACGTCATCTCGTTTAAACCAATTGTGATATACAGTGTCGATAATAAGCTCTATATCAAGGTTTGGATCAGTTGCAAGTGACTCGAGTGGACGTATTTTAGCAGGAGTTTTGGGCTTTGGTTTACTGTTGAGATCACCCAGAAATCGAACCTTTTTTGACTCAATTGTCTTTAATAACCTTCGGGCCTCTTTGTAGGCAGGATCTTTTCCATAATTGGCAATAACACATGAAAAGGCATGACGAAAGCGCTGCTGCTCTTTGGGCGTCGCGTCTTTAAATTCATTTTCAAGAATGCTTTTTACAAGGGCTGTTATTTCTTTTAGAGAACTTTTTTTGAGATTGGAATCAACTTTAGAAATTAATGTACCATTGACGTGAAGATAACGATCATCATCACGATAAAGACGGAGGGAATCAGCTACTTGTATAAAACTCGTTACTGCGTTCAAACTAAGCCTCTGAATTAGTACCCCATAATATCAGGAACTTTTAATATTTAGAAAGAACTTCGAGCGTTTTTTCGATTTCTTCTCGAGTAGTATAACGACTTAAAGAAAATCTTATAGATGCGAGTGCCTGCTTACGGCTAAGGCCCATGTTTAAAAGCACGCGAGATGGTTCAAGTGCACCAGATGAGCAGGCAGAACCCATGCTAGCAGCTATACCATTAAGGTCCAGATACATAAGAAGCGCTTCGCCCTCATGTCCATTAAAACAAATATTTGACGTATTAGCCACACGAGGACCAGTACCATTTATGGTTGCCGTCGGAAAGAGTTTTACGATCTCACCCTCAAAATATTCCCTTAAACTTTGCATAGGACGCAAATAGTGTTCCATTTCCTCCGAAACAATCCTTGCCGCATCAGCCATCGCTACAATACCCGATAAATTCTCAGTACCTGCGCGAAGCCCAAGCTCCTGATGGCCTCCTGTAATAAACGGCGTAACACGCGTTCCCTTACGAATAAAGGCAAAGGCTGCGCCCTTAGGTGCATAAAATTTGTGGCCACTAAAGCAGATTGCAGATATGCCAGGGTGAAGCTTAAAGGCCATTTTGCCAAAGAGTGCAACACCATCCACAATCAGCGGTATGCTCTGCTTATAGGCAATCTCTGCCATAGCGTTAATGTCTGTGTAGACGCCTGTTTCGTTATTGACCGCCATGAGGCATATAAGGCGCGTATCAGACCTAATAGCCGCGCTGAGTGCCTCTGGTGTAGGTGCACCATATGGCCCCACATCAAGAAAGGTTACGTCAAGGCCCTGCTTTTTGAGATGTTCAGATGTTTCAAAAACTGCTGCATGCTCCACAGAACTTGTGATAATATGGCCTCGAGCCATACCTCTCAGCAGCATATTGAGCGCTTCTGTTGCCGTTGCTGTAAAGACAATTTCTTGCGTGCGCGCACCAACTACTTTAGCGATGGTTTCGCGAGCACTGAGGAGTTCTGCTTTTGCCTTTTGGCCAAAGCTGTGGATGCTTGAAGGGTTACCAAACGTATCAAAGGCAGCTTTCGTATAGAGATCTAAAAGACGAGGATCGGGTGCTGTTGTAGCGTTGTTATCAAGGTAGATAGTTTTAGTTGAAATCCTTGTCATCGATTTGCTGAACCTCTATACATACAGCCGTGATGTTATCATGGCCGCCTTTACGTTTTGCGCTTGAAATTAAGCTGCGAACTTTTTCTTCCACCGTCAGATTTGCCTCAAGAATTCGGCTGATCTCGTCACTTGCGACAAGGTCAGTAAGACCATCTGAACAGAGAAGGTATAAATCATCTTCCATAACCTTTGCAGACTCTACAGATGGCTCTACAAAGGGCTCCGTGCCTATGGCTCGGGTGATTACATTTTTAACACTTGCCTCTTCAGCATGCCAGAGAGACTTTTTGCCCTGCTCTAAGAGCTGCTTCACAAGCGAATGGTCTGTCGTCAGCTGCTCTAATTTTCCTGCACGCTGTCGATAGACTCGCGAGTCCCCTACATGGCCTACAATGCAGCTGTCTTCATGAAAGTAGACTAAAACAAGTGTAGTACCCATGCCTCGTAAGAGTTCATGGGTATGGCTCAGCTGATAGACAAAATGGTTTACTTCGATAATAGCCAGGCGGATGAGCTCTTTTACCTCTTCAACCGTCATAAGCTCAATCTTTTCTTTTTCAAAAGCTTGACGAATGTAGGTAAGTAAAAAGAGGCTGGTCTCGCGCGCGGCTACTTCACCCGCCTGATGCCCACCCATTCCATCTGCCAAAATCCAGAGATGATACTGGGGAAGGCTTCCCCAGACATCTTCGTTATTCTTACGAACAAGTCCAAGATCGGACAGACCATATGAGGCAAGTTGAATGAGCATCTGGCGTAGTACCATAGCAGTTATTTTTCTACAGCTTGTGGATTTGCAATCAAACTCACAAAAAGCACAAGGCCAGTCGCCTTTTCGCGTATGAGCACATAAAATGGCTTATCGCAACGTACGACGATAGGCTCATTTTTAGGGATAAGTGCAGACTTTGTCACCATTGTAACAGCGGTCGCTGCTGCAGCTTCAATACCAGCTTCATTAAGCTGCATAAAAGCTGAGTGGAGCACATCATCGACCATAAGATCGTTTTTAGGGCTTAGCACAGAAAAATCGGCATTTTGCGAAAATGCCAGCTTCATGCCAAGGCTCTGAAGCGCTTTTTTTACGCTCAGGCGCTGTCTCACAGAACATTTTGGTACAAAGAGCTGTACATATTCTGATTTTGCAGCTTTATCCCAAGATGCAATCTGATCAAGTGAGAGCTTTGTATTAAGATTTTCAGGCAGAACAAAAAGCACCTCGAGACGTGCTTCATTTTGATTTTTCTGCTCTAAATCGCGCCATACAACCTTTACATCGCCATTTTGGAAAAGGCGCATCTCTTTTGTCTGTTCCATCATCTGCACTGTCTTTTCACCTTTTGGTGTTGTAAACGGTGCATCTTGAGTTTTGTGCACTTCAAAAGGCGTCAGCCATGAAGATTTAATGTAAATAGAACTGAGGAGTACAAGCTTTGTTGCGTCATTAACATTTGAAGGTTCAAGAAGGTTTGTGATGCGACCTTGGGTCATTTTGCTTGCCCAGTTGTTAATACTGTCACATGCCTCTTGAGGCTTTTTTCGAAAGTTTACTTCGAATACATCGGCTTCGAGATCATCTTTTACAATCTGTAGATAGTAGTCGGTAGGTAAAAAGGTGTTATCCACTGCAAGTGCTTTTGCATTTATTGCTGCTTTACCTAAGTACTGCTCGCTCTTTTTGATTTCGCTTGCAAGTTCTTTATCTGCCATCATTGGCAGCTGAAGTGTTTGTGCAATTTCATTTTTTGTACCGTCGGCTGCACCAAAATAGGCAAGCTCAAGTGCACTTGAGATGTTATAAGGCGAAACACAAAGATTCTCTTCTGGAGCGCCTAAGGCATTAATTAAGTTAAAACAAAACGCATTTTGCGAAGCGACGTAGTCTTGTGCCACAAGGGGCATAAAGCCTACGAGAAAGAGTGACAACAGTTTTTTCATATTATCCCTTTATTAAGGTAAAACATTATAAATATAGTAAGCGCGTTAAAGGCAGCGTGCATAGCAATCGCTGTCCAGAGTGAACCTTCGCGCATATAAAATAATCCTATAAAATAGGAGTAAATAAAAAGTCCAACCATCAGTTCAATATTCGTAGGTCCTTGAAGGGCCGAATAGTGAAAGAGTGCAAAGAGTATAGACGTTAGGATAATTGAAAGTCTAGCACCACAAAAATTTGTAAAGTAATTTTGTAAAAGACCTCTAAAGAGAAATTCTTCAATCACCGGCACAAGCGTTACTGTAGCAACTGCAAAAGACCAAAAGAGCCATGGATATTCCATCAAACTTTTTAGCTGCACAAGAGCCACCTGTTCATGTGTGGCGTTAATACCAAACCAGTCTACCACTAAATGGCAGCCTTGGACGATTGACATAACGATCGGATAGGTAAGTAAACAGTAGGCAAGTCCAAGTAAAAAAGACTTAAACTCCCCCATATAGCCCCAAATGCGCCCGCGCACATCTTCGGGATGGATGCGGCTAAAGCCCATCAGCAAAATGGCACTTACAACGAGCGACATAAGGATAGAAAAATTGTCGATCTCTTTTTGTGAGAACGAAGAGTAGCCATGCGTGTCTGAATAGCTAATAACCTTTGCTGTTGCACCGGGGACAAACGAACAGGCGCCCATAAAAAGCAAAAAAGCAATGAGGGGCGTCATCAACGTAAGGCGGCTTGAATCTTGTCCTTGGATATTAGGCACCTCTAAAAGCTGCCATTTCCAGATAATGCCACATGCCACAATGGCAAGGGCAACAAGCGCTACGAAAAACATAGCTGGGTCAGATATTAGAGATTCAGACATGACGCCTCACTTTTTGGTACAAACCGTTTCTTCAATCTTTTTAGCAAGATCCTGAGCAATTCTTGAACGTATCATTTCAAGCGCACGTGTATCACCCTTTGCCGCACGTTCCAGCATATCTTCTGAAACCATGTGGTGGGTTTTTACAAGTTCCATGCGGGCAGCTCTAGGTTCTGCTCCTTTTAGGTTGATAATTTCTAAACGCATACCAATAGTCAAGACTTTTGCACGCGATTGATCAATATCTGCTGAATAGAGTGTTTTAAACTCACCGCGAGTATAGGGCGAAACAGCACATTCTGCAGTTTCAATAACCACCACAAAGTCAGTGCCTTTAAAGCGGTTGAAAACCTTTAAATCTTTAGCTTCACCAAGCTCTTTTACGCTCATGCTGCCGAGATCACGCTGCATTTGAGATAGAGGCGGGCTGTAGGTTTTACCAGTGCGCTTTAGACGATTGCGTACAGCCTTTGACAAATCAAGAGGAAAGTCCTGCACATATGGGCTTTTGGTTTCGTTATAAACAGGAAGCATCGTAAACGATGGTTTTTTTGTGCCATTATCAAAATAGGGGAAAAAGTCGGCGTAACGTGGGCCGCAGGCTGTAGCTACAAGGCAGATTAGGGCTAGCATCACTCTTTTAAACATATCGATTCCTCCATTTTGAATCAGAGAAAAGATAGCAAAAAATCCGGTTTATGGTAAACCGAAACCATATGGGTATATCTGCAATAGTACACTTAAAAAATCAGAGATCAGAAGAGCTTGCTGAAATGCTCAGCTGGAACGAACCTGCTTTTGGCACAGCTTCAGGCCAAAAAGAGCTGTATGAGCTCAATGGCGTTCAAATGGGCGCTGTGGCAGATGCAAAGATCTACAAAGATGGCGAACTTGTGCTGCTCTTTTGGGGCGAGCTTTTTAAAGACACACCTGACAATATCCTCACACGTTACCATCAGCATAAAGAAGCTTGTCTTGAAGATATCGACGGTGAATTTGCTTTTATACTGCTCGATGCTGCAAGCAATCAGCTTTTTGCTGTGCGCGATAGGCTTGGCATATACCCTCTTTACTGGTGCATTAACAACAAAAGCGGCTATTTCTCAACCTCACTGAAGGCCATTTTAGCTACTGGCACAGTATCGCCAACTCCAGATCTTTCAGGTCTTGCGGCAGCATTAAGTCTCGGATTCATTTCCCAAGATGTAACCTGTATAGAGAATGTCAATCGGCTGCTGCCAGGATACTATCTCAAACTTTCGCTTGAAACAGGTCAGTTTTCAATTAGCCCCTACTGGTCATTTAGCAGCACCTTTAGCAGCCAATACTCCTCCCGTTTTGAATCTTCAAACGACATTTACTGCGAACTTGAACGGCAGAT
>JAFEGT010000037.1 GCA_018239765.1 Verrucomicrobiota bacterium | reverse complement strand
TTGATAAAGAGCAAGACTCAATGCCTTTTCAAGGGCAGGATAGGTCTTTTCTTGCATAAGCCCCGGTGGTATATCCTGAAAGCTACTGTTAGGGACGGCATCAGAGTCCAGTTTTACATCGGCAATATTTTTTCCTTGGCTCCAGTCAACGGATTTACCATCACGTTCTGCCGGCAGCACAAACGTTATTGGCTCCCACACATCAATGCCATTTTTCGCATCGACAAAATGTAGTTTTGCCTTTGCAAGCACTCGTGGAGCATACTGAACAGATGGCTTCTCTGTATGCGCAAAATATTCAGTTATTGACGACGCGATATTTGGCTTTAGCCCTGTAGCCACTACTGGTTTTTCAATAACGGGTCTTTTTACCGTTAACTGAGCAATCTGATTGAGCGTTAATGGGCCGCGTAGGTATGAAAGTGTCCATCGCGTTTGAAAAAGAACCGCTTCTTTTTGATATACAGTACGCAAAATAAAATTGCGGCTACCTGTTTTGCTAAAGAGCGTTTCATCTACCTCTTCGTTTGAAGCGCTTTTTAGCCCTTCTATGAGCCGCATTTTGTCGCGCTCCGTCTGCAGCTTTCCTATAAACCAGGTGCCGCAGTTAGCAAGCCCTTTGTAGTCGAGGTCTACAGGGTTTTGCGTTACAAGAAAAATGCCGAGACCAAATGCTCGAGCTGTTTTCAGTAGCGTAAGCATCGGCAGCTTTGAGGGAGGCATAGCTGTTGGCGGAAAGTAGCCAAAGATTTCATCCATATACAAAATGGCGCGCAAGGCCGATGTACCCGGCTGCTTACGCATCCAGGAGATCACTTCGTTTAGCAAGAGCGTCACAAAAAACATTCGTTCGCTATCAGACAAATGTGCAATGGAGATAATAGAAAGTTTGGGTTTACCCGCTACAGTATAGAGAAGACGCTGAATATCAAGTGGCTCCCCCTCCATCCACGCCTGAAAGCCGGGCGATGCTAGCAAATTATTGAGGCTAATTGAGAGCGCCATGCGCTCTTTAGGCGGATAAAAGGTGTCGATATCAAGTGCGCCGATTTTGGCAAAAGGTGGTTTCTGAACCTCTTGTATAAGGGATGCAATGTCAACAGACTGCCCTTTTTTCCACGCTTGGTCAATAATTGTGGAGATCAGTATATGCTCGCGACTTTTTATCGGATCTGCCTGAATGCCTATTAAGCCAAGTAAGGATGAGGTTATAGAGGCTATTTTGTCTCTCTCTTCATCTTCAGGAGGAGCTTTGAAGGAGTTGAGTATCGATATCGGCACGCCCATTGTGCTTGCTGGGGTGTAGATCACCATCTCAACAGCATTTTTGAGCTTCGCTATGCGCTCTTTAGATTCCCCCCACTTTGCCAACCCCTCTTTCCAGGTTGTGGCAACTTTTTCGGGATCTTCTGAGCTATCTACCCATGGTCTAAATTCTTCGGCGCTTAAATCTGGAAACGTCAATAAGAGATTGGAGAGGTCACCCTTAGGATCGATGATAATGGCTGGAATCTTATCGAGAGCTGCCTCTTCCAAAAGCGCAATACCAAGCCCCGTCTTACCGCTTCCTGTCATTCCCACACAAACAGCGTGGGTGGTAAGCTCTTTTGAGTCATAAAGTGTATAGGCATCACCACTTTTGCCTAAATAAAACTGGCCTGGCTTTTCAAATTCTTCCATAAATTTCCACTTAATCACTTTAGGAAATTATCAGCTAGCGAAAAGAGCTTCCAATCTGAGGATCAAGGCCACCTCGCCAAAGAGGCTCGAGCAGTAGCTCCTGCTCTCTCGTGGAGGTTTCACCCGTAGGGTCACAATGGAGCTTTGCCACTGTTTGGGTGCCTTTTACTGAGGTTTGGTAGCGCATCTTTGGCTTATCCGTGGCAATAACCGTAGCGATAACAGCAGCAACCTCTTCTGGATTTTGTCCTGCCGCAAGCCTCTCTTCCATCCATTTCATCGCATTCGGCATAAAGGTATCATAAATGGCAGTATCTTCATTTTTGCGGCTCGCAATTTCTGTAGATTCAGTAAAAAAGTGAGTCGCGCAAGTGCCCGGCTCAACAACGACAACATCAATATTCCACTGATGTGCCATGGCTCTTGCAGCCTCTGATAACCCCTCAAGTGCAAACTTTGAGGCTCCATAAACATCCCAGCCAGGAGAGGGTCTAACACCTGATGTACTGCTCATGTTTATTATGAGGCCGCTATTTTGCTTTCTCATAATAGGCAACACCTGCTGCATGACACGCATCGCCCCAAAAAAGTTTACATCAAACACTCTTTGGGCCTGCTCAATAGTTACCAGCTCAAAAGGACCAAAAACTGCTATGCCTGCGTTGTTTATAAGTACATCAAGACGGCCCTCTTTCTGCATAATTGTTTCTAATGTGCGCTGTATGCTCGCATCATCTGTTACATCAAGCTCTTTGCGATTGGTGGCATATACAGTATGTCCAAGGGAGGTAAGATGCTCAGCTGTCTTTAAGCCAATGCCTCGAGATGCGCCTGTAATAAGCACAACCTTAGCCTCAAGGGTGGATACAAGTAGCAGAAGAAAAATGAATATGTTCAAAAATAGGCCTCAAAACGCTTTTTATTTTCTTGAAGATGCTCTTTATCGGTAAGTTCTGCAATATGGATAGGCACTGCCGTTGCATAGCCCTCATTAAGCCAGTGAACGTCGCTATCTTCTTCTTCAAAGGTAGCAAGCTTTGAACCAAGCCAGTAACAGCTTTGAGGTGCAGGATTTGGCGATTCTGTCCAAAATCCCCTGCCTTGCCTTACCATCTTAAAATCCTGCATCTCTTGCTCAGGGAAATTTATGTTAAGAAAAGTTCCTGCAGGAAGTGGGTGGCTTGCCACATATTCAACCACTTTTGGAATGTGCTTCTCTGCTAGATGATAGTTGGCACCAACGCATGAGAAGGCAACGCCAGGAATTTCGTGCAATAGCCCTTCAATAACCCCCGCTACAGTGCCGCTGTAGAGAATGTTTTTGCCTGAATTTGTGCCCTTATTAATACCAGAGAGGATAAGATCTGGCAACGCATCCTTCATAACAACACTTAAGGCCAGTTTTACAGAATCAGCAGGGGTACCGCTGACAGTCCAGACAGCCTTGTCCACCTGTTCCAGGCGTAAAGGAGCGCGAACGGTGATCGAAAGTCCAACCGAAGACTGCTCAACAGCAGGAGCAACCATCACCACGTCAGCAAACGATGAAACAGCCGCTCGAAGATGATGAATCCCGGGAGCGGCTATTCCGTCGTCGTTAGTAATGAGTATGCGTAGGCGTCGCTTCACAGCAGAACCCATCTTCATTCATTTGGGGAGCTATTTGACGCACAACTGAAAGCGTTGCCACAGCAGTGTCAATGCAGTCACTGCCCATATTGCACTTGGGACCATCTACACGCTCAACTGCCTGCTGCTCAGTATTGGTAGTCAACACTCCGAAAATAACAGGAAGGCCGTAATCGAGCGAAACGCGCTGGCAGCCGTTACTCACAAGTTCACACACATAGACATAATGGTCCGTATCGCCGCGAATGACACAACCAAACGCAACAATAACATCATACTCACAAGTCTCTGCCATAGCTTTTGCGACGATTGGAATTTCAACAGCGCCAGGAACCCATGTCGCTGTTATACACTCTGGATTCACCTGCAGCTCTTTTAGCCGCTTCACAGCGCCTTCATACAGGCGTCGAGTAATATGCTCATTAAATGTACTTGTAACTATACCTATTCGGAATGGCTCTGAAAGTGGTTTTGCCGTAATCATATTCATATAGAAATCTCCATGGTGGAGGCAAGAAGATGCCCCAATTTGTTTCGTTTTGTTTCTAAGTAGCCTGCATTATCAACTGTTGGGGTCATTTCAAGTGCTTCACGTTCAACAGTAATACCATACTGCTCGATACCCTCTATCTTTCGAGGATTGTTTGTGAGGAGCCTTACATGAGAAACTTCTAGATAGCGTAATATCTGGGCCGCGATTCCATAGTCTCGTTCATCTGCAGAAAATCCTAACCGCTCATTAGCCTCAACGGTATCTAACCCCTGATCTTGCAGCGCGTAGGCACGAATTTTATTTACCAACCCAATACCACGCCCCTCTTGACGCAAGTATATGAGCATTCCACCGTCGCTATCTATGCGGTCCAAAGACTTCTTCAGCTGCCATCCGCAATCACAGCGACAAGAACCTAAGAGATCGCCGGTAAAGCACTCAGAATGGATACGTACCAAACATGGCTTCTGTATATCAGAGGACTGTTTCGTAAGAACAATATGTTCAGCACCATCGATTTTGCTCTCAAATATGCGAATCTCAAACCCACCGCGATCGATGATAGGCATCATAGCATTTGCCACTTCTTTAATAAGGCAATCGTGATACATCCTGTAGTAGCAAATGTCATCCACAGAAATCATGGGAAAGTTATGACGCTCTGCAAATGATACTAAGGTTTGCCCCTTAGCCATAGTGCCATCGCTATTCATTACCTCGCAAATAACTGCCATGGGTCCAAGGCCTGCAAGTCGCATCAAATCAACGCTTCCTTCAGTATGTCCCTGACGGCCAAAAACACCTCTTTCATTAGCCTGTAAAGGAAAAACATGCCCCGGTGTTACAAAGTCTTGCGGTCCTGTTGTAGGATCTTGAGCACGCAAGATCGTTGTTGCTCTATCTTGAGCCGAAATTCCTGTAGTTATTCCTCGAGCTGCACCAATAGAGGTCATAAAGTGTGGTGTTATAGATGCTGAGGCTTGACGACGTGGCAACATCGGAAGATCAAGGCGCTTACTTTCAGAACTTGGCATGGTAAGGCAGACCAACCCACCATTATGTATCATAAAATTAATAGCAGCAGGGGTGGTAAATTCTGCTGCAAGTACCATGTCGCCTTCATTTTCACGATCTTCATCATCTACCAAGATAATCATCTGCCCTTGTCTAAGGGCATTCATGGCTTTTGTAATATTCGCAAGTCTTGTTGTCATTTTAACTCCTGTCTAAAGCCGCAGCAACACTGTATATTTTTTGAGTTGAATTGACAACAAGTTTTGCCAGCATGTCATATTCAAGGTTTACGCTGTCACCTACCGCCATCTTTGCAAGGTTGGTAAGAGCCAAGGTGTGTGGAATGAGCATAATGCTAAAGCCATCATCTGTGACACTGTTGATGGTTAAACTTACACCATTTATAGCGATACTTCCCTTCTGAACGAGATATTCAGTTGCAGGACAGTGAAATCCTACCGACCAAAATTCATCCTGATGGTCAATCTTGGCGACTGTTGCCATCAGATCGACATGACCTGTGACAAAATGGCCTCCTAACCTATCTCCAACACGTAAAGAGCGCTCGAGATTCACCAAAGTTCCTACAGATCTTTGCCCAAGTGTTGTAACTGAAAGTGTTTCAGGCGAGACCTCAACCAAGAACAGTCCTTCAGAAGGATTTAGCGCAGTCAAACATACCCCATCTACAGCAATGCTTTCACCTACCACAATATCACTAAATTTTGACCGAATAGCAAGACGCTTCCCTTTAGCTGTATTCACTACCTCCTCAATAGTCCCTGTATGATCAACTAATCCTGTAAACATGCGGACTCCTCCCATTTTTTTTGCATCACACAGACTGCGTCGTCACCCACCTGATGCCATTTTTTTTCTGAAAATTGTTCAAATAACGGTCCCTCGCTTGTAAATGCAGACTGAGCCTTTGACCCGAGCCATTTTGGGGCACAGTATAGTTGAACATCATGCACAAGATTATCTTGAAGAAGCGATTCTGCCAAAGCTCCACCTGCCTCAACCCATAAATCATGCACCCCATCTTTACCTATGTGGGCCATAATTTGTCTGAGGTCAAGCTTGCCGTTTTTTTCATCGATTTTAATGAAGGTGACGCCCATCTGTATGAGCTCATCTAATGGTGTGGAGGCTGAATAAAAAACAGTTCGCTGTTGGCTATTTTGCCAAATTCTGTAATCAGCCGAGAGCTTAAGCTCTCGATCAAGAATATAGAGCCGCCTACTTTCGTTACCTGTTTCGACGCGAACATCAAGCCGAGGATTGTCCTGTATTACCGTTTTTGCTGTAGTCAAAATGGCATCACTTCTTTGTCTAGAGTGATAGGTTTTCGTTTTAAGTTCAGGACCCGTAATTGCAACTGGCTCGCCGCGAGCTCCTGCAATTTTGCCATCTAAGCTCATAGCTAACTTAAGCGTAACCCAAGGATGTTTTGTACGATGCCAATAGGAGTAGCTTCTATAAAAATAATCGATCTCCGGCATCGAGATATGAAACAGCTCGACAGCTGATTCAACAAGCTTTTGATGTCCCTTACCAGCAACTATAGGGTTTGGATCTTTATGGCCATAGACCACCCTCGAAATACCGGCTTTCAGTATCGCCTCTGTACAGGGCGGCGTGCGACCATAGTGACAGCAGGGTTCGAGTGTTACATATAACGTAGCGCCTCGAGCATTATCGCAACAATTAAGGGCGACAACCTCTGCGTGCGGCATGCCGCAGCCATGATGGGCGCCTTCCCCTATAACAACACCATCTCGAACAATTACCGCCCCCACAGCAGGGTTTGGGGCGCAATAGCCGCGCCTTGTTGCAGCAAGAGCAAGCGCTCGCTGTAAATAGTGATGATGCATGAAAAGCCGCTCCCGTAAATCGCTCGCGATTCTACAAAAGCGTTTTTAATTTGTCCAGCCGGAGTTTACAAGTTAGCTATACCTTTTCACCCACAACACTGCGCTCAGTGACTGCTTTACGAAAAAGAGTCACTAACGGAACATCTGCACGTGCTCGAGTGGGAATCGGACTTAGTAAAGGTTGTGGGTAGCAGGTTGGCTGGTCTCTTTCTAGAACAAATTCATCCAAACGAGAATATGTTTCAGAATTTGTACGCATCAGGGAAAATGACATTTTTTTACCGTTTTATGGAGTTTTCAAGTTCGGTGTATTTGCAAGTGCGACCTTTACTCTGTTCAACAGGGTATTTTTTGCGAATTTCAGAAAGCTTATCATATGCCGCCTGGTTCAGATCTATTCCTAGAACATCTGCAAGGTTTAATAAATTTAAGAAAATATCGCCAATTTCGTTGCGAATTTCTTGAAGTTTTTCGGGAGATTTAACAAAACTTTGAGCTTCTGTAAGCCATCTAAACTGTTCCATTAACTCTCCTGTTTCGACTCCGATATTCATGGCAAGGTTCTTAGGCGAATGAAATTGCCCCCACTCTCTTTCAGAGTTAAGTAGCTTTAGCTGTTCTACAAGATCTTTATATGGCGATGAAGTTACTGCAAGTGCACGTTCATACTGTTCTACAGGAAATTCCATCCATTCAACTGGTATGTTAAGCCTTTGAGCACACGCAACCTCAGCTTCAACTCCCTTAGATGATTCCCAGCCCGGTAGCTTGAGTACAATTACTCGATCACATCTTGATATCATCATATGATCAAAGTTTTTCCATGTCATCCAATTTCCATGAATCCCCAGCCGATCTATAGGTAAGTTATGCGTTAATGGGGAATAGACCATTATCCCTTGATTCATGAGATCAAACGCAACCCGGTTAACAACCGTATGACGAGCTTCTTTAATTAATGGATTAGGGTCGAAATAGGGACAAGATAGATATGCAACAGACATAGATTCCTCCGTTTAAACATATCCAACCCGGAATTGTAACCCATCTAAACGTTAATGTCGACAGTTTTTGCCGTGGACTCTAGTTTTGCATGAGGCTCTTAAGATGATCTGGAATATTACATTTATTTCATGTACCCTTGCACGCTTTTGTAGGAACTGACCATGTCACTGTATTGTTATTCACTCAACTCTATCGGTACCCCTTGCGACTTTATTGCAAAAAAATGGGCAGACAATTTTTCTTTAGAAGATCCCTCTTTAGAAACCGTAGCCTTTGACCATCGACGGTTTCTAGTTTTCCACCCCGAAGAGGGAGGTCATCTTCGATGGAACAAAAGCTGCGTACACATAGATCTCGATAGGCTTAGCTCTGGAATATGGATTCTGGAACAAACAGAGACTATTACCAAGTTATTCCATGTGTACAGGCGAAATAATCGGCTTTTTGCTCTTGTAGGCACGCTCAACGGTAAACAGGTGACTTTACTGCCCTCTAGCACTATACGAACCTTGAAACCATTGGTAGAGTTCTATGCACAGATAACTGTTCTAGACGAAGTCCTCAAGGTAAAAGGACTCATAATTCTTCAACGATTAGAGGTTTGGCGAAACCATTTTAACGAGCTTCTTTCGATGAACTGAACTTGTGGACTATGACTCCTTTTTACAAAGGAGTCATTGAAGGATTTTTATTTCCAGCGCTGCTGGATCTTTTTCCACTGAACTGCCTGATAAAGTGCAGCAAGACCTACAACACAATATACGAGTCTTTCAAGCACAGGAAGGCTTCCGAAAATGGCGGTTACAAGGTTAAAACCAAAAAAGCCAACTAAGCCCCAGTTCAAACCACCGATCACGAGCAAAATTGCAGCAATCACATCTAATGTTTTCATATCCAAACCTAAAGATTTTTTTTGACAAAGACAACCAGCTTCACAATAAGGCTGACCGCACCTAACAAATAAATAATTTGCTATTTTTTTGCAATATGTCGATTTTTCATCAATTTGCCCAGCGAGGATGCATGGATTTGAAGCGTTCATGCACTTTGCTTAGAGATACATGCGTATAGCGGTCGGTGCTTGAGATGTTGGCATGGCCGAGCATCTCCTGGATAATGCGAAGGTCTGCCCCCCCATCAAGAAGATGTGACGCAAAGGAGTGACGCATCATGTGCGGAAAGATATTTTTTGTAATATTGGCCTTTTTGGCATAGGCTTTAATAAGTTTCCAGACGCTTGTACGATCGATCGGTTTACCTTTTAGCGATAAAAAGAGCCTTTTTTCCTCTTCGTTTGCGTGAAGATCTCGAACCTTAGCAAGATAGCTATCAATAGCGGCAACTGCCCGAGCACTTATGGGCACTATGCGCTCTTTTGAGCCCTTACCAAACACACGCACCTGGTCATCATCCACATCGTAAATAGAGAGGTTGCAAAGTTCTGACACTCTTATGCCGGTGGCGTAGAGCAGCTCAAGTATTGCCTTATCCCGTATACCCTGGTTTGTTGCACAATCGGGCTGGTTGAGTAACAGTTCTACTTCACTTGATGAAAGAACATCAGGCAGCATCTGCCACAGTTTTGGCGTATCTAACAGCTGACCCACATCTTCAGCATGCAGGCCCTCACGTTTTAAAAAACGAAAAAAGACCTTTAGCGCAATAAGTGCCCTTGCAACACTGCTTGAAGCATATTCTTGGCTTTGAAGCATCGCCAAAAAATTAATCACATCCTCTTTTACAAGCTGAGTGAGAGGCTTGGTATAAAACGATAAGAAATTTGTAATATCTCGTCCATATGCCTCGAGTGTATTTGGAGAAAGACCGCGCTCAGCACGCAGATAAAGCAGAAATTGATCTTTAGAAGCTATCGACGAGCTGTTTTCGTTTTTCGACATAATGCTCAGCAAGTTCTGGATAATAAGCCTTTAGCCACCTATTAAATGGCTCGAGCCGCTTAAGGTCTTTTATAAAGTCCTTTCTTGTAAGAGTCTGTTTTACAAGGCGAAGCTTACCTGTGTCAACGTAAATCGCGCGATTGTCCAAAAAGCCTATGTTATTGCGGCGGATAAGCCCTGTGTCAGTATCGATAACACCCTTTTTGGCGCATGTATAGAGCAGCATCAGCATCTGGTCAATGCGGGCCTTAGCCTCTTCAGTTTTGCCAGCACACATCAGGTCAATAAGCACCGGTTTTACATGGCGTGCACGCTTTTGCAGCACAAACTGGGTTTTGTCAGGATCAATAACGACAGGATCGCCCTGAACATCTACAACAACAGGTTTTTTAAAAAGATTGTCTGTCGGATTGAGATGGACGTAGAATATGCCAGTCTCCTCTTGCACGACGTTGTACGAGAGCATAAACGAATTATAAAGATCATCCTTGCGCTCAAGCCTTTTATCGACTTTGTAGTCTTTAAAGAGGCTAAAAGGAAAATAGTCTGGCAGGTCAATAAACTGAGGCTTTAAGGTCAGCGGCTTTTGCAGTAAAAATTTTACAACATAGTTACCATCGTGACTTACATAGGCACTACACTGTTTACCCTGACCAATGTAGTAAAAGTGCTGGCTAAAGAGGGTATTGATCTGTTGGAGCATCTCAGGAGATGTTGGAACGTCCCAGCGAGCACCTTCAAAATCTTTCTTGGTGATTTTCTCTTCAAGTTTCAGACTTGGCTTATATACCTTTGGCTTATACCAGTTAAGGTAGCAAACGGCAGCCACACAAAGAAGTGCGCAGGCAGCTAAACAAACACCTATCCATCTCAGAATTTTCATACCAAATATTATGTCGAAATTGCCATTAACTATCAACGCTGATATACTCTTCGGCTCGAATTTTGTGATTATCCTAGATTCGGCAGTTCAAGATGCCTAAGCGATGCAGTATCTTGAGCAAGAATCACTTTTGGTGGGGGCCGAACATTCCCAAAAGGTGAAGGCGGCCCCCACTAAAAGTGATTATGGTTCAAGAGATTGTATCGATTTAGCGTCTTCAACTGGCGAATTTAGGATTATTGTGACTGTTGGCCTTAGACTCATTTCTGCCGTAAAGCAAGACTCCCTGGCTGCGGTTCGCCAGTGCGTTCACAGCAGCTCTGCCCTAAGATATATCGACAAACAAGATCTATCCCCGCTCCATTATGCTGTGCAGTCTAGCAGCATGCGCGTTATCCATGCAATCATCACTGCTATGGAGAGACAGGGCATTTCTGTTGATATTGGCAATAGAGAAAACATAACTCCACTTGTCTCTGCAGTTTTGGCTGGTCGCGAAGATGTGGTACTCAGGCTGCTTGAAGCCAGGGCAAATCCTAACCATAGAGATGCAAATGGCTTTTCAGTTTTACATGAAGCTGCCTACAGGGGTGTAGAAGCCATCTTCAATGCTCTCAGAAAAAAAGGAGCAAGCTTTACTCATGTCACTGATGAAGGAAATACCGCGCTGCTCTATGCCCGCAACCTTGGCCATACAACATTTTATAAGACTATAAAAGCACTGCACAGCAATGTCACAGAGTATTCACGCGTATTACGAGGTCGAAAACTTCTCTGCCATATGCTAGGAATTTCTGGCACAACAACTCTTGCCCATCCGAGCGACGGATTCGATAAAAAAATTACTGTAGATCTGACGGGGTGGTGGCATTTGAGCGTCTGGAATCTTATTGCAAAGAGAGCGCCTCATTTTTTTAAAACATCACCTACAATAGTCGAAGCGTGCCTTACAGCTACAAGTAACGAACCCGATACAGTAGAGGCACTTCTTAGCCGCTATAAAGAGGGTAAACCCATCATTCTTAACTGCGGATTTTCCGGTCATTACGACGCTATTGTCCTTTGGGACTTCTACTGCATTATCTGCAACAGGGGCGCTCACAAGGCAAGAACCACGTGCGAAGTGTTGAGAATAGATCCTACGCAGGTTGATGCAAAGTTTATCACACAGATTCGCGCCCTACGCGATAAATCGCCAGGAGAATACCTCTATTTTCTTAACAGCAACTTTCCAAGACGCCTAACATCACCCCTTCCAGAAACTATAAGAGGATTGTTAGAAAAACGGCTTTCTCTTCCGGAACAGTGCGTTGGAAACTGTACCTGGGCAAATGCGGAGGCGGTGATCTTTGTGCTTCTTGTGCTGGAGCCGATTATCCCACTTGAAAAATTTCCGGAAGAAGGTGAGCTTGACCGTATCGTCAAAGACCGCATGCAGCTTTTTGAATCGTGGCGTACATTTATGATCACAGGTCAGGTCGCAAGCTACTTAAGAAGACCAAAAATTCTCAACCAGGCAACAGATCGCTACCCCGAAGACTGGCAGCTACTTGAACGAATACAATCTAAGATTCCAACAGCATTTCAAAAAAATGAAATTGCTTCACTGAAATTGCTTGCAGCGGCCCGAAGGGGTGAGCTCAAAAATACGCACATTGCTCTTCGAGAAAAGGCTACTATCAACTACATAGATGCAAATGGCGATTCGGCTCTACACCACGCTGCAAGCACGAATAGAATAGAAATAGTGAAGCTTTTGGTTTTACGTGGTGCCCATGTGCGGAGCATCAACTATAAAGGCGAAACTGCCTTATACCAGGCGCGCAAAAAAGGACATACCAAACTCTACAGCTATATGAAAAGTCTCAACAGACAAGCGACGTTCGACACAAAACGAATGGCTCACTCAAGGCTTTTAAAAGAGATGGCAACTTTGCGACAGGACTGCGACCAGAGAGAGCTCTGGCTGATGATCAAAAAGCAAAACAATCCCCTTATAGACACATCTCGCATTATCCATACAGGCTATCTTGGGCACTATGTCGCTATTGTACTCTATGACAACTACCTCATCATATGCAACCGTGCAAATCAAAACACTCCATGTGAGGTGCTTTCCGTAAATCCGGATGCAGTCGATAAAAATGAGCTAGAAAGCCTGCAGGAAAAAACTGAGAATGAATTTAATGAGTTTCTCAACAAAAAATGTCCCTCGAGGCTTCAACCTGCTGTAAAGGGTTCACGTAAAGATGTGCTGGAAAAGTTGTTAGCACTAAAGCCTGCACGTACTACCTGGGCCAATGTGGAGCATGCAGTCTTTGTGCTTTTTGTTATGCAAGAGTTTAAACAAGCCACAAACTTTCCCACGCTGCAAGAACTCCAGGCTGTCGTAAAAAGGCAAAAAGAGCATTTTGAACGCTGGAGAGAAACAACGATTAGCGCCGAGCTTGATCGCTACCTCAAATATGAACGCGACCATGACTTACTTACTCTCATAAAACCTGGGCTTCCTGCTACAATAGCCAACAAAATTGACAGCATCTCCTTTGCTGCACGAGACCTTTTAACCGCACTTAACGAGATAAAATAATGAATGTAAACCGCATGTCGTGTGAAGATGAAGCGGCCCTCGCAGCTCAATTTGAAGCCAGCTGCAAAATTAGTGAACCACCCTCACCGCCACAGCTCTTTATTGATAACCTTGCAAGAAACACGCTTTTGGCCTTTTTGACAGTACCTCCAGAAGGCCTAGCAGTAAGGCGCATACTCTATTTACTCAACAATCCAGGCCAGTCCCCTCCATCGTACATCAGCGCTATTCGTAACGGAAACCTATTTATGGGGTGGCGCGCAAGAACCTCTTACTGCCTTCTCGGAAACTTTAGCAATCTTGTGGGTCTAAAAATATGGGAAGATGATTCAAGACCTGTTGCGCTCCTTAAAACTACAGCCTTGAAAAATCTGATTCTCCCCTTTTCGCTCTTGAGCAACGAACATCAAGATGGCAAAACCACAAAAGAGTCCTGGCGACGTATATGTAGTGAAAGCTTTGTGCTTAAAAAGCACGCATGGTTCTTTTCTCGCAACTTTCTTTCAAACTTTGGCCTTTGGCCTGGCCTTGAGGCAAGAGACTACGTCTATCAGAAGAGTGATAACGTTAACCTCGCGCAAGCTATAGGATTTACAACTTCATGCGTCTTTTCTGGCATACTTAACAGCTTTGTAAAGCCAGGGATGACAAAAGGCGACTATCCTCCTGCGGTAGTGCTTAAAACGGCCTGCAAATTACCCGCACTTGCCATGATTATCCTGCGGGAATCTGTTTCGGTCGGCTTTCAATTCTTCCACACCTCTCCCAAAAACAGGGATTAATTACACAGCCTCAATGATGTCGATAAGAGCCTGACCGAGAGGAAATGGCTCCGTAGCCTCCCCTGATCGCGAAGCTGCAAAGAGGTTGCAGGTTTTGTCAGCAAGCTGTTTGCCTAACTGCACACCCTCTTGATCAAAGGAATTTATGCCCCAAATAAAGCCCTGAAAGGCAATCTTATGCTCATAATAGGCAAGAAGTGCACCCAGAGAATAGGGCGTAAGCTTGCGAGCCAATAGCATCGAGCAGGGCCTGTTGCCAGGAAAGAGCTTGTTTGGATTTGGATTTTTTTGACCTTTAGCAAGCGCTATAGCCTGTGCAAAGAGGTTTGAGAGCAGCTTTTCTTGCGAATTTGTTCCCTTAAACTCAAAGTCATGATCACCTTGCGACTGTAAAAAGCCTATCATCTCAAGCGGTACGATGTTTGTGCCCTGATGGATAAGCTGGAAGAACGAGTGCTGCGCATTTGTACCAGGCTCACCCCAGATAATCGGACCCGTCTGAAACTTTGTGGCAGATGCCCTACGGTCAATTCGCTTTCCGTTTGATTCCATATCACACTGCTGAAGATGTGCAGGAAAGCGCTGCAGCATACGCGAGTAGGGAATAACGGCTACAGTAGGATAGTGTAAAAAGTTACGATTCCAGATACCTATGAGCGCACCAAGAAGTGGCAGGTTGTGCTTTTCATCTTTTCGAAGAGCCACTTGGTCCATATCGTGAGCACCACGACAAAGCTCATAAAAATGCTCATAGCCGCACATAAAGCCAATTAACACACCGCCTACCATCGATGTTGATGAGTAGCGACCGCCAATATAGTCCCAAAGATAAAAGCACTCTCTATAGCGCTCATGATTGTCCATGGGCGTTTTAGGCTGTGTTACAGCCACAAAATGCGCTTTTGGATCGAGCTTTTTATCAACATAGGCCTTTCGCAAAAACTCTTCGTTTGTTGCTGTTTCAAGTGTAGTACCTGACTTGGAAATTACCACTACAAGCGCTTTTGAAAGGTCTGCCGTTTCAAGAACCTGTCCAACATCATCAGGATCGACGTTGCCAATAAAATAAACCTTGCGATTCTTTTTGGTATAAAAGCCAAGACTTTGAAAAAGGGCCCTTGGACCAAGTTCTGAGCCTCCAATACCAACAAAGATCATCTCATTAAATTGATCACCTATTTCGGATAGGAATTTTTTAAGTTTTTCATGCTCTCTGAGCGATGCCTCTCGGCATCCTGCAGCTGCTTCAGCGGTTTGGAAATTATCAAAAAGGTCTCTTGTACCAGTGTGTAGAGCAGCCCTTCGTTCACTTTCGAATCCAGCGATAAAGTTAACCATCTCTCCTTTTTGCATGCATTCCATCTGCTCAAGCGCTTTACGCTCTTTCGCAAGGGTAAAAAGCTCTGACAGGCACTTATCAGTGACACGCTCAAAACCATACAAAAAGGTATAGCCAGCTCCCTGTGCTTTGTAGTTTGCTAGCCTTTCAGGAGTAATAGCCTCATCCTGTGTCATATCCAGGGGCTGAGTAGCAAGAGCCAAGAGTGCATTATAGGCGCCAGTTGCGTCAAACGCCGGAGTTTCCAAAAAAATACTTTGCCAAGCAGCGTGGTCCATCAATTTTCTCCAAATTTATCGTATTCATGTATATACTATTACGAATGATAAAAGCAAAAGAGTTTCGCATTCCCTTTACTTGGGAAAATAGACATATTACGATTGAGGATGGAGTCTGGTTTTTACCGCCCAACCTCCCGAATGATCCATTCGTCTTTACAGGCTGGCAGATGCTGTTTAAAGAAGATAAGCCTGTTAAAGTTGAATACTGCAGCGGCAACGGCACCTGGATTGTCGACAAAGCAATAAATGACCCAACAAGCAACTGGCTTGCTGTTGAAAAGGATTTTG
>JAFEGT010000036.1:7251-8463 GCA_018239765.1 Verrucomicrobiota bacterium | reverse complement strand
CTGTTTTATCGTTTGGTACTGTGGCTGCTCGCCCGCTGCCTCTATTGCAAGTTGCAGGGAGTAGGACGCTATTGCTTTGGCGCCAAGTTGTAGGTAGCAGTCTGTAGCGTGAAAGTGTGGTATTGGATTATCTGGATCAAGTGCGGCACATAAAAAATACAAATTTGCGGCGTTCGTAAAGTCTTGAACGCGGTGTGCACACGCCGCTAGTCCCAAAACATATTTGGGCGTCGTAAAGTCTAAAAGCATCAAAAGCCGAAAAATATATGAAGCATCGCGATATTTTGACTGGTTATAGAGGGTGTAGGCCTGTGTATATATCGCCTCCATCGTATCGTCGCTGATCTGGAGCGCTTGCTTTGGCATTATGCCCTTTTTGAGGGCAGCTTCCATAATCTGCTTTACAGCATTTTCTGCCTTCTTTCCGGGAGCGCCAAAGTTAATCTTCTGGAGCCTTTCCTGTATCTGAGGCAAGTCCATTTTGTCATATTCGCTGCGGCTTTTAGAGCTCATAGAGTATCCCCTCTCTTATAACTCTATTCTACAACAAAAGGATTAATTAGTTAATCTTTTTTTGAACATGAAAAAATAAGGGACTTAAGGGACAAAAAGGACTCAAGGGACATAAGGTGCTTTATCGACCCTTATGTCCCTTAAGTCCCTATGGTCCCTTTTGTCCCTTGATGAGGCTTAAGAAGCTTGATTTTCGAGAGGTTCTCTGCGGATAACCGGTAAACTATTACCCAATACAGTATCCTTATCGATATAGATATCGCGGATGGTTTCATCCGTTGGGACATCATACATAAGGTCACGCATGAGGTTTTCGAGGATCATACGTAGAGCACGCGCTCCAGTACCTGCCTCGTGAGCCTTCTTGGCAATGGCTTTCAGCGCATCTTCAGAAAACTCAAGGCTAACGCCTTCCATGTTAAAGAGGGCTTTAAATTGCTTTATGATAGCATTTTTAGGCTCTACAAGGATGGTGACGAGGTCGTCAATAGAGAGCTCATTGCAGTTTGCAATGCAGTTAAAGCGACCAATAAACTCTGGAATCATGCCAAAGTGGATGAAATCTTCAGGTTCAACTTTGCTAAGAAGAACATTTTTCTCAGTAGCATCGATTTGAGACACATCGCCTACTTCAAAGCCTATAGTGGTTTTTCCAAGCCTTTTAGCAATGATCTTATCGAGGTTTACAAAGGCGCCGCC
>JAFEGT010000036.1:2039-7214 GCA_018239765.1 Verrucomicrobiota bacterium | reverse complement strand
ACATCGCGTGTTATAGAGACGTTAGAAGTAGTGCGGTGAAGCTTGTCGATTTCATCGATGTAGATAATGCCCTTTTCAGCACGTTCTACGTCGTAATCGGCGTTCTGAAGGAGACGCAAGATAATATTTTCCACATCTTCGCCCACATAGCCAGCTTCTGTAAGGGTAGTAGCATCGGCAATAGCAAACGGCACATCCAAGATTTGCGCTAAGGTTCTCGCAACAAGGGTTTTGCCTGAGCCTGTAGGGCCAAAAAGCATCACGTTGGACTTATTAAACTCAATTTCGCCCGGATTCTTTTTGGCATTAATGCGTTTGTAGTGGTTGTACACGGCAACGCTAATAACTTTTTTAGCCTGCTCTTGGCCAATGATGTACTCATCAAGCCTTGCTTTTATCTCTTTAGGCTTAAGTATTTTGTGCTCGAAGTTTGCCTGCGGCTTTTTATCGAGAATACCGTTACATAGCTGCACGCATCGGTCGCAAATGTAGACATTTGGGCCGGCAATGAGCTTTTCGACGAGATCTTCTGGTCTTCCACAAAATGTGCAGGAGGCAGTCTCTTTATTAAAAACGGATCTTTTGGTCATAATTCCCTACGCAGCAGTAGCAACTTCTTTCTTTTTTGGTAATAATACTTCATCGGCGATGCCATACGTTACGGCTTCTTCCGCTGTTAAGAAGAAGTCACGTTCTGAGTCATCTCGAATTTTTTCGATAGGCTGGTTGCAGTTGCGTGAGAGAATTTCATTAAGACGCTGTCTTTGGAAGATGATTTCTTTAGCCTGTATTGCCATGTCAGCCGCTGTTCCGCCCATACCGCCGCTTGGTTGGTGTAGCATAACGCGAGCATTTGGAAGTACATAGCGACGGCCCTTTGTGCCGGCTGAAAAGAGCACAGCACCCATTGAAGCAACTTGACCAATGCAGTAGGTGTTTACGTTGCAGCCTAGATATTGCATGGTGTCATAGATAGCAAGACCTGCTGTGAGATAGCCACCAGGGGAGTTGAGATAGAGGTGAATATCCTTCTTTGGATCTTCCATCTTTAAAAACAGAAGCTGGGCTACAACAACGTTTGCAATATGATCGTCAATTGCGGTGCCAATAAAAATAATGCGGTCTTTAAGTAGGCGTGAATAGATATCCATCACGCGCTCGCCGCGGCCTGTATCTTCAATTACATAGGGAGTGGTCATGAATCAGTCTCCAAGAGAGTTTTCAAAGCAATTCCCATACGTCTTCAGACACGCTGGTGGGAATTGCAGTTTTCGCCATAATAACAAAAAGCAAATAGACAACAAGTCGTTACTTGTTTTTTAATAAATAGTCTTCGCATTTTCGCATCATGATCATCATGACGAGGCGATTTCTCACTTCATCTGGTGCAAGACCAGCATAGATAAGTTTCTGCTGACGAGGCAGCTGCATCTGCTGAGAAAACTCTTGCTCAAGCTCTTGCTGTGTGATCGAAACTTCTGCATGCGGTGTAACCTGACGCATCAGGAACATCCACATAAAAAATCCGCGTGTTTCCGCTTCAATCTGTGCTTTGAGGTCGTTTTCTTTGGATGGGTCGTTTGGAAGAGCGCCCTTTTTCATGTCTGATTGCTTGCAGAAGGCAAGTCTACCACGTACTTCTGCATCTACAAGTGATTGTGGAAGGTCAAATGGATACTTCTGTAGCATTTCACGACGGAGGTTGTAGCGCGCAAGCTCGTGAGCGTACTCTTCTTCTTCGCGCTTAAGTCTCTCTTCAACAAACTTCTTGAGGTCATCAACAGTTTGAGCGCCAAACTTCTGCGCAAATTCGTCATTTTCTTCCGGCATTTGTGCCTTCTTGATTGCTTTTAGAGTCACTCGTGACTTTTTCGTTGTCGTTGTATCTTCGTAGGAAATAACGTGTGTTGGATCTTCTGGACTTTGCTTTGCATCCACTTCTTTTGATTCGTCAACGTTCATGCCTACAACGCTATCGTAGAGCCATTTTGGCATTTCATCTTTTTTCACTAAGAAGAGGTGATTGACGCAAACGTTATGAGCTGGATGTTCGATAACATCAATATCAAGCTCTACGTAGTCGCCATCTTTACAGGCTTGTCCTTCGATAGGCTCCCATGTGGCGTGCATAAGTTGAAGCTGGCGATATGAGCGATCTACGGCTTTACTATCAAGTGGACGCGCTTCAATAGGTTTTGCTTCAATATTTTTGTAGTCGATTTCTGGGATTTGTGGTTCTGACTCAAGTTCAAATAGTGCAGATGCGCCAGTCTCTTTTGAGCATTTTTTTAGCTCTGAGCGCTTGAGGCTATTTCGTGTAAATGGCTGTATTTTTGAGAGTGTAAGTGCTTCTGTAAATGCGGTTTGTAAAAGAAGTTCGCGCGCTTCACGTTCGATAGCTTGTGCAAAGTTGTGATGGAGAATAGTTTCAGGTACTTTGCCTTTACGAAAACCAGGAACAGATACTTCTTTACGAACATTTTTGAGGGCTTTTTCAAACGCAGCGTTTACGCCTTCAGGTGTAACATCAACTTCCATGCGGACTTGGCAACCAGGCTTATGCGTAATCTTTGCTTTAATATTTTCGTTTTGGAGTTCTACGATGTTATCTGCTGTTTGTTGCATAAGTTATACCTCAAAAATATGGAAGAAAGGAAAGCGGGCGATGGGATTTGAACCCACGACCCTCACGTTGGCAACGTGATGCTCTACCACTGAGCTACGCCCGCTTATTAAGTGATGGCAATGAGATTAGCGTTTTGCCGAATTTCGCACAACAACAAAAAATGGACAAAAGAGACTCAAGGGACTTAAAGGACTTAAGGAACACTGTTAACGCCTTTTCCGTATGTCCCTTAAGTCCCTTGAGTCCCTTTTGTCCCTTCTTTTGTGGCGAAGCATAACCTTTATTTTAAGTGAGAAAGTTGTTGATTAAATCCTCGTTTTTTTGAATAAGGTTCCAAACAGCGGACAAAACCATAATGGAGCCCTACAGATGCCAGCAACAACTCAAGCGCAACTCTTAAATTTTCGAAAGATGAAGCATGAATTTTCCCCTCAGATGCTTCGTGAGGGCAAAGTATTGTATGAAAAAACCGGTGTAAAAGAAGCTCGTCTTGTGCAGTTTGGAGACAAAACAATCAAGATTTCAGCACAAGTAGCTGGTGCTTATGCAAATGCGTACACATGTGAGATTGAAATCGACAGGCACGAATCTGAAATCATCGACTCAAACTGTGACTGCCCACACCATTACGACTGTTTGCATCTCGCCTGCCTGCTCTTTCATCTCGAAGAAAATTTTGAAGGACTGGTTCTACAGCATTTTGAAGGTAAAAGTCGTACAAAATCGTCTCCTGAAGTATCTCAAAAGGCATCTGGTGACCTTAAAAAGGTGCTGCAGGTTGCCGAGAAAAAAGAACAGGAGCGAGAAAAGCGCGAACGAGAAAAGCAAGATATGCAAGACTACTTGGGCGCAAGTCAGCTTTTGGGGCGATCTGCCTTTTTTGTTCCTGAAGAAGAATTAAATAAAGAGCAAGGGGAGTTGTCATTCCTTTTTGTTCCCACAGGAGGCATGCCTTTTAAACAGGTTGAGCTGCAAATAGCCTTGAGACTGCCGTTTAGGTCAAAACCTCATATTATTCAAATGCCAAAACAGTTCTTTTCCGCCCTGCAAGGCCAAGAGCCATTTATGCTTGGGTCTAATCGCTATATTTTTGGCATAGATTCATTTGGACCACTTTGTGAAGAGCTTCTCAAGTCACTTCGCCAGCACCTTCAATTTGCTGATGCCAAAACAGATAAAGCAAACAAGGCAAGTTTTCTTGATCGAGAAGGGTTTGGTGAAATTTTGGCTTGTGCTTATGAAATGTCAGCCAATAGCCTTAACTTGCGAAAAGATACTCATCCAGAAAAAGAGGCATTTTCTCTTCCAGGACTATTCTGGCAAAACTTTGATACGCCACTTCTATTTTCAGCAAAGCGCGTAGATCTTAGCTTTCAGCTGCAGTTTATACGTGAACCTGCAGCACGCCTGCTGTTAACCCCACAGCTTGCTATTGCCGAAAACGACCATATTTCTGTAGACGAATCTATACTTTTAGAATGTACGAAGCCGGGATGTATTTGGGATGGTCTCTATTTTAGATTTAACCCGATAATTAAGCGTCAGCACCTTTTGGAGATAGATCCAATCCAAAAAATGGCAATTCCAGAATATCTCTTTGGTAGTTTCGTTGAAAATTCGCTACCCGAACTTCAACGTTTTGCTTTAGTAAAAAACACAGAAGCGGTCGATCAACTTGCTACCTTGCCACATACAAAACAGCTTACAGCACGTTGTGATCTCGATTATACGCAAGGTGAACTTGAAGCGAAAATGTTCTTTAATTATGGCGACATTTCGATTCCAGAAGCACCTCACAGCCTAGATCTTGATCAGATGAAAAGCTTTATTACCGAGCAGGGTATTTTGGCGAGAAACTTAGTAGAAGAAAATGCACTCGTTAGAGAAATTTTCCAAGGCTTTGTGCGTGATGAAAAAACGGGCGTCTATAGTGCAACGAGTGAAAAGAAGATCGTTGAGTTTATGACCGAAATCGTGCCTAGAAATAGCCACAGAATCGAATTTAACTGCCCAGAAAACCTTCAGAGCCGGTTTGCGTATGACGAAACGCAGTATGTACTCAGCCTCGAAGAGTCTGGAACCTTCGATCGCATTTCAGCTAAGTTTACAGTAAATGGCGGCCTCAAAGGGGCGTCGGTAGATGCACTTTGGGAATGTGTATCAAGCAGAAAGAGCTACATTTCTCTTACGCCAAAGAAAACAACAAAATCCTACGGCGAAGAGGACAATGTTACCCGTCTTCACAAAATTTTGGTGCTACAGCTAGAGCCCCTTGCAGCATGTTTACAGGTGTTTGATGAAATCCAGGTAAAGCGACTGAATGACTCGACCTTCGAGTTGCCTTTGTGGATACTTGTCAACCTGCTTCCTGAGAGATTTGTGGGGCTACCTTTGCAGGTAAAACTGTCTAAGGGTCTAACAAAAATCCAAGATCAGATCTTTGATCCAAAAATTACAAATGCGCCAGATGTGCCAAAGACTGTACGTGCAGAGCTTCGCCACTACCAAAAAGATGGCTGCGACTGGCTTGCGCGCCTTCGCACTATGGG
>JAFEGT010000036.1:0-1985 GCA_018239765.1 Verrucomicrobiota bacterium | reverse complement strand
ATTTCTCAATACTTTGAAAATAGAAAGCAAAATCCACAAGATGATCTTCCTGGCCGCTGCTTTATTGTTTGCCCCACATCGCTTGTGGATAACTGGAAAGAGGAATTTTCTCACTTCCAGCCTACTCTTAAAGTAACGACGGTAACGGGAACTCCGCAAGAGCGGAAGAAGACTATCTCAGATAAGAAATGGGATGTGCTTATTACCTCCTACGGACTTGTTCAGAAAGATATTGAGCTTTATGAGCAGATGTCGTTTGGCTACCTTATCTTGGATGAAGCTCAAGCTATTAAAAACCGTGAAACACGAAATGCACGATCTGTTAAAAAGATTCCTGCTCGTCACAAGCTTATCTTGACTGGTACACCACTTGAAAATTCGCTTGAAGATCTCTGGAGTCTCTTTGACTTCTTGATGCCAGGTCTTGTCGGCTCTCCTGAGCGCTTTATCAACACCTACATCAAGCCGCAGGCGGGTCTATCGGGTCAGCTCGAAGTGCTTCGCCGTAAGATATCGCCATTTGTTTTACGCCGTATGAAGCAGGATGTGCTGCAGGATCTGCCTCCAATATCGCACATTGTCTACCACTGCCACCTTTCGCCATCCCAGCAGGATCTCTACTCGTCCTATGCGAAGCAGGCGACAGAGCAGCTTAAGAAACTTGTTGAGAAAGAGGGCTTTGACAAAGTGCGTATACATGTACTTGCGACATTGACCCGCTTAAAGCAAATCTGCTGCCACCCAGCGATCTTTGCAAAAGAGGCTGCAGAGCCTGGCGATTCATCAAAGTATGAAATGCTGCTTGATCTGATTGGTGGACTTATTGAGTCCAACCATAAGACTGTTATCTTTAGTCAGTACACACGCATGCTTGGCATCTTGCGGGATGATCTGAAGAAGATGGGTGTGAAGTTTGCCTACCTTGATGGTTCGAGTAAAAATCGCCTTTCAATCGTTAAGCAGTTTAACGAAGATGAAAGCTGTCCGCTCTTCTTGGTGTCGCTTAAAGCTGGCGGAAGCGGCCTTAACCTCGTTGGTGCCGACACGGTTATCCACTATGACATGTGGTGGAACCCTGCGGTGGAAAACCAGGCAACAGACCGCGTATGGCGTATGGGCCAAAAGCAGGCGGTCTCTTCGTACAAACTCATTACAATGGGCACTATCGAAGAAAAAATTCTTGAACTGCAAAACCGTAAAAAAGAGCTGCTCAAAGAAATTGTACAAACCGATGAAGAGGTTATTTCTAAATTAACTTGGGAAGAGGTTCTAGAACTCCTGAAGATCTAAAATTTTACCACTGAGGCACAGAGATCACTGAGTCCTGTGAGAACACGAGAGAAATGACATAATTTCTATAATTTTTCTCTTTGTTCTCATACTTCTCTGTGATCTCAGTGACTCGGTGGTTAAGACTATTGCAAAAGAGGATCTTTTCTGCTAAGATTCAGCCACTTTACAAGAGGTAACCTCATGAGTCTCCAGCAGTTTTTTGCCGAGATGTTTCGGGCGTCAAATAGACGCATGTCACGCTTCCGCGGCGTATTTTCTAGCGATATTGGTATAGATCTTGGCACCGCCAACACACTTGTATTTGTGCGTGGGCGCGGTATTGTACTTGCTGAACCTTCCGTTGTGGCTGTAGATTCGCTTACAAACGAAGTGCTTGCTGTAGGCCATAAGGCAAAGGCTATGCTTGGCAAAACTCCACGTAAAATTCATGCAGTCCGACCTATGAAAGATGGTGTTATTGCTGACTTTGAAATTGCAGAAGGCATGCTAAAGGCCCTTATTCGCCGTGTAAGCCCTGCAAGAAGCCTTTTTCGCCCTCGCATTTTGATTGCCGTGCCATCAGGTATCACTGGCGTTGAAAAGCGCGCTGTAGAAGATTCTGCCCTTCATGCTGGTGCTCAAGAAGTGCTTTTGATTGAAGAGCCAATGGCTGCTGCAATTGGCGTTGATCTGCCTGTACATGAACCTGCTGC
>JAFEGT010000035.1 GCA_018239765.1 Verrucomicrobiota bacterium | reverse complement strand
GGTGCTATAGACGAAAAGCAATACAGTTTAAAACTTTTTGAAACTGTAATGGCTTCTGACTACACAAATCCAAGAAAATTCTTTCTTATAGATGACATCTTTGAAGAACTTAATGGAAGAGCTTAGTGGAAGAGCTTAATGGCTCTTGAAGGAAAAGGCTTTTCTTGGCAAACTAGCGTCTCTTTTGGAAGAGTGGCAGAGTGGCCGATTGCGTCTGTCTCGAAAACAGATTCACCTTTACGGGTGACGGGGGTTCAAATCCCTCCTCTTCCGATACATATACAATTCCCAGAAAATATAGAGACGAAAATTGCTAGCTTAAGGCATAAGGATTTTCTGTTACAAATTTGTGAGTATGGAAAAAGGCGTCATACAGCAGGCTTTTACTGCATCTATTGTTCCAATAAGCCGCATAGTACCTGCGGGGCAGGGCTTGCGCTTTTCTGCTGCGCTACGTGCGCATACAGATCAGATGGAACATATCGTACAGAAGGTTATACGCGAATGCAAACTTGCCTTTCGCGATGATCCAGCCTTTTGGCATGCCTTTCGACAGCATATTCCTATCGTACATTGGGAGCCATGCGAATGTGCCCCAGGCGGTGTTATGGTCTACCTACTCTGCCAGGCACTTAATAACTACGATCTTTCCCATTTTTTTGCTGAAATGATTAGCCGCTGGCTTGTGCCGGGAAAAGTGGCTACTATCTTAAGTACAAAGCACCTCACATTCCGCTTTCAAGAAGTGCCGGATGAAAGCTACTTTATCTCAGAAATTTTTGCCTTAGTCGACGACGAAAGAGCCTTTGCCACAATACAGCGCAACATGAATGCACTGGCTCAAGAAATAGCCTTGGGAGCAGTTTCTGCGCACCACGCACGACACATCCTCGTTACAAAAGCCCTCACGCAAGAGCATAAAACGACACTGATTCACAAGACGATTGTAGAGCTTTCTACACGCAAGTTTAAGCCTATTGGCCCAGAAGTGTTCTTTGAGATGCACCACTTTTTGCTTGCCTCTGATGACGAATTTAAACGCATACGAGATGTGCGCCATATGTGCCGCATCATCTGCTATCACAACTGGTTTAGAAGGCAGCTGAGACGCACCAAAGATACCGATCAGCGTCAAATTATGGTAAAGCCTCTTCATGCCACACTCAAATTTCAGTTTGGCGAAAAAGATGTGCTTGGCCTTGTTATTGCCATGAGCTCGCTTAAAGAGTATGAGCAGTTTGAAGCACGCCATATAGCATCAGCCTGCCAACGGCTTATTCCTGGCATCACCATTGTTCCGCGCTCATTTTTTAGCTATCAAAATCCATCAGATCCGATTCAGTCGTTTTATGTGGAAATTGAAAAGCGCGATGGCGTCGACTTTAGCTCAAAAGATGTTGCGCTCCTACGTCAAGGGCTATTACTCGAAATTCCTCACTGTATCGAGCAGCTGTCTCACACCCTCTTTATTCCTCAGAACGAAGAAGAAATCATGCGTAACATCCTGCTACTCAGCCAGGAGCTTCGTTACGTGCGCGATATGCCGCAGATGATTGTAAGTTTTCAGGGCCAGTCTGACAGCACATTGCGCTTTCATGTTACCCTCGTTCGCATCTGCAAAGATACAGAAACACCTACTGTAGAAGCTGAATTTGCAAAAGTAGCTGAGCTTGTAGACTTTGTCTCTACTTCGCGTAAAGTGATTGGCCACGTACGCAATAAGTATCCAAAAGAGGCTAACACCTTCTTGCTTGAGTGCCGAAAAGAGCCATTTATGCGTGTCGATCACTCTGTGGACTTAAGCCGCGCTCGAGAGTTTATTACGGCAGCAATGAGACAGGCGCTTGGCAACGTACGCGACTTTAACGGTGGCCTTATGTCACAGCAAAATCAGCTGCTCGTAGGCCTAAAAGAGCTTCTTACGCAAGAAGAGCGTAAGGAAGAAATTCACCTTGAAAACCTGTTCCACAGCGTGCAGCCTGTGCTTATGAGAAGTTTGCTGCCTCCTGAGCACATTAAACACCTCTTTGACCTCTTTCTGCAGCTACATAATGAAACACCAACTCATAATGCACCTCGCGTACGCGAGCTTTCTATAAACTCAGCCTTTTGCATTATGATCTGCTCTCAAGATCCAGATCTGTTTGATGAACTCCAAAAACAGATCCTTACGCTCGACTTTAAAGAGCAGCAACTTGCGCTTTCAAGAATGGCTCAAGATGGGCTTTCCTATGCAGGCTATATTTTAGTGGGATGCGAGCCACAAAAAATTTGCGATTTCCAGCAGGCAGTACAGACTACGCTGCAGCAGTTTAACAAAGCTAAAATGGCAAGTAACACCTTGCGCATTAGCCTGCCAAGACCCACATCGCTTCTTGACCCACGCATTGGCACTGACAGAACTTCTGGTATTGTCATAAAAATGCTCTATGAAGGCCTTATGCGCATGGATCCATCAGGCAAACCATCGTGCGCAGGATGTGAGCGTGTCGAAATTTCTGCCGATCAAAAGCGCTATACCTTCTTCCTTCGTAAAGCACACTGGACTAATGGCACACCAGTTACTGCCTACGACTTTGAGTATGCCTGGAAAAAAGTACTCGATCCGCAGTTTAAAACGCCTTTTGCCTACCTCTTCTACCCTATTAAAAATGCAGAGCAGGTAAAGAGCCTACAGAAACCCGTTGATGATTTAGGCGTATTTGCACTTGATGAATATACCCTTGAAGTACATCTAGAACACCCTGCACCTTACTTTCTTGAGCTCTGTGCCCACTGGATATACTCACCACTTTGTAAAGAAGTTGACCAGCTTCACCCGGGCTGGGCCTACTATGGCGATGATACCTATGTATCAAATGGCCCTTATCGCCTTGCCAAATGGAGACGCAACAGTGAAATTCAGGTGCTCAAAAATCAGCACTATTGGGACTCAGCCGCTGTTGCAGTCAATCAGATAGATATTTCTATTGTTGAAGATCCCGCACGGGCGCTTGAGCTATATCAGAAGGGCGAACTTGACTGGATCGGCGAGCCATTATCAGAAATTCCTCCAGAGGCCTTTAAGATTAAAGAATATGAGCGCGAAATCATTGCTCACCCAATCGCGGCACTTCACTGGTATGCCCTTAATGTGAATGTAGCACCATTTAGCTCTAAAAAATGTCGTCAGGCACTTGCTATCGCCCTTAACAGGCGTGCACTTGTCGATACGCTCTTTTCTGGCCACGAAAAATGTGCCTATAGCATATTACCACCAGGCGTATCGCAACATGACGAGCCCTATTTTGAAGATAGCAGCCCTGAATATGCCCGCAAGCTTTTTGACGAGGGGCTTCAAGAGCTTAACCTTACGAGGGGTGATCTTCCTCCATTTATGATCACCTGCTGTGATCAAGAAATTCACCATTCTATCGCTGTTGTAGCAGCCGAGCAGTGGAAAAATGCTCTAGGCATTGATGTGAAAATCGAAGGATTTAAATTTGACCGCTTTATGGAAAAATGCGGCCAACATGATTTTCAAATCATGGGCATTACTTGGTACTGCTGGGTGTATGATCCATCCTATATTTTACATCAGCTCAAGAGCCTGTCTCATGAGATGAACTTTAGCCAGTGGCACAATCCAATATATGCCGAACTTCTTGAAAGAGCACAAAACTGTACTGAAAAATCAACAAGACTCGAACTTCTGCATAAGGCGGAAACCATTGTAATGGAAGAACTTCCGATAATTCCTCTCTTTTATTACACCTTTAAGTACATGAAAAAAGATTACTTGGATAATATCTACCTATCACACTTGGGTCAAATTGATTTTAAGTGGGCGACTATTAAGAAGGGGGAACTATGAAAGTTATACAGTATATCGCAGTAATGCTGCTTGTAGCGGCAACAAGCTGTAAACAGCAGCAAGAGACGCCGTCACCAAGCGACACAGGCAAACAAAAAACCGTAAGGCTCTATCTTCAGAGCGAACCGATGTCAAGCGATCCACGTATAGCTGGGAACCGTTTTTCACAAGTGGTGCTCCGAGAACTTTTTGAAGGTCTTATGCGCATTGACGCCCAAGGAAGACCCGCTGCAGCAGTAGCTAAAAGCTATGAAATTTCAGAAGATAAGTGCACCTACCGCTTTCATTTACGTCCAGCGATGTGGTCAAACGGCATGCCAGTTACCGCCTATGACTTTGAATATTCATGGCTATCGAACCTTCGCCCAGACTCCCCTACAGCCTATTCATATGCATTTTACTGCCTCAAAAATGCACGTGCAGCGCATACTGGTGAAGTAAAGCTTGAAGAGGTTGGTGTAAAGGCTCTTGATGCCAACACACTTGTTGTGACGCTTGAGCACCCAGCTCCTTACTTTATAGAACTTACTTCAAACCCCCTCTACTCCCCTGTTTGTAAAGCAATAGTTGAAAAAAATCCAAACTGGCACCATGAAGTTGGTGAAAAATTCATCTGCAATGGTCCATTTACGCTTAAAGACTGGCAGCATCGACGAGAACTTGTTCTTAAAAAAAATGATAAGTACTGGGACAGTGAAGCAGTAACGATAACAAACATTACATTTCCTGTTATCGAAGATCCGCTTACAGCTCTTAATATGTATGAAACCGGAGAGCTTGACTGGGTGGGTGATCCATGCGGAACATTGCCACTAGAGGCTATCCAGCGTCTTCGCGAAACCAAGAAGCTGATCACACGCCATACAGGTAATGTAACCTGGCTAGAAGTGAATGTACAGCACCCATTACTTGGCTCTAAAGAGATCCGTAAAGCGATGGCTATGGCTATAAACCGCCAAGAGCTTGTTGAGCACCTGTTACAGTGCGATGAAAGCCCAGCTTTCACCTGCTTGCCAGAAACACTCACCTTTATGGAGCAGGAACAGCCCTATTTTAATGATAATGATGCATCCACTGCTAGAGAGCTGTTTAATCAAGCGCTTGCAAACCTCAATCTTTCAAAAGAAACATTACCTTCAATATCACTTTCTCACTCATCAGATCCGCGCGATAAGTCGATCTGTGAAGCTATACAGCAACAGTGGCAAAAGGTATTGGGACTTAATGTAGTACTTACACCGGCAGACTGGAACGCTCACCTTCACCGTGTAGCCTCTGGCGAGTTTGATGTGGCAAGCCTTACGTGGTACACATTCTATCACGATCCTATCTACAACTTGGAAGCGTTCAAATATGCAACAGGCTATAACGGCACACATTGGGAGCATCCTGCGTTCATAGAGCTTTTAAACAAGTCTGATGCTGAAACAAACGAAATTGTGCGCGATCAGCTTTTATCACAAGCAGAGCAGTTCATCATCGATGAAATGCCAGTGATTCCTGTTTGCCATAACACCTTTAAATTCTGCAAAAATCATCAGATCTACGGTGAAACATTGTCCCCTATCGGCATGTTTGAACTGAAGAAGGTTGATATCGATGCGGGAGTGATATTGGTTAATAAATAGAACTTTACGTGCCCGTACCCGATTTTAGCACCCCATTAGGGGTGCTTTTTTTTTGATTATTGGTTTCATTATTTTTAGATTTCGGGCACGGGCACGCACACGGGCACGAATTTTATTTGATGAAATGACATTCTTGTGTATAGAAACATTTATACACACGGAGGTATAGTATGGAGAAAAAAACTCTTAGCACCTACTTTCGCGAAACAGAATCTGTTCGCAAAAATTGGGGCTGGTTTTTCGTTTTAGGACTGCTCTTGGTTCTCTTGGGCGGCGTAGTTATCAATTCAGCATTTGTAGCAACGCTCTTTTCGATGGTCTTTTTTGGCTCTCTGCTTCTTACAGCGGGCATAATTCAGGTCGTGCAAGCCTTTATGGCACGCGAATGGTCGGGACTATTTTTGTCGCTTCTTTTAGGCGTTTTGTATGGCGTTGTTGGCGTACTCTGCATTGCTCGTCCTGAGCAGGCAGCAATAAACACTACCCTGCTTATTGCAGCGTTCTGCTTAGTGTCTGGGCTTTTTAAGGTGCTCACATCGCTTATTATGCAGTTTGAGCAGTGGGGATGGGTCTGCTTTAATGGTGTTATCACCTTTATTCTTGGACTTATGATCTACAACCAATGGCCACTTTCAGGTCTTTGGATAATTGGTCTTTTTGTAGGAGTTGATATGATCCTTTCCGGATGGTCATGGATCCTACTTTCACTATGCGCCCGCAAACACTGCGATAAGTAGTGCATAGAGCGCTATCACAACCAGCGCACCCAGAATATGGGTGCGTATCTTTGATGCCTGTAACCACCAGTCAAGTAACTTTATAACAAGCGGCAAAAAAGGCCAGCTTATAAGCGATACGCTTATAGTATTGGCAATAAACATAGCAACAGCGCTATTGAGATGTGCAGTAAGTGGTGTTAGATACTTTAGCTGAAGCATAACGATTGGGTAGAGTACGAGCAGCACAAGCATGGTTTGCTTAACTATGCTATAGTCAGAGTCAAACCAGCCCGCATAGGGCGAAACATGATGATACTGAAAGGATGTAACTAGGGGTTCAGCCTCTTTAAGTATATCACGACGCTCTTGAGAATTTAACCAGCGGTCAAGATTTTCAGATGTATCAAACTGTAAAAAAGTAACCCAGCTGTCGTCATCTGGATTTCTAGGGGCGGAAACATGTGCTCTTTGAAAGCCAGGAAAGGTTTTTTCTATATTTTGAATTTGGGTAAGCCAAGCTTTATAGCGTTCGCTATGCTCCTGGCTTACCTTAGTGACAAACACCACATGACTAGGCATGGTTATAAAGAAGCTTTTGATGTTCGTTATAACGGCCTATGGTGCGAAACTTATTATAGCGCTGTTCGAGCAGCAGCTCTGGAGAAATGCGTCCTAAAATAGCGCATTGATCTACTATGAACTTCTTGACTACGCTGTACACAGCTTCTGTATCGTGATGAGCACCACCGAGTGGTTCCACGAGAATTTCGTCAATAATGCCTGCGTCATGTAAAAATTCCGCGTTAAGCTTAAGCGCTGCTGCAGCGTCTTGCTTTTTGCTTGCATCTTTCCAGAGGATCGAAGCACAGCCTTCAGGACTAATTACTGAGTAGTAGGAGTGTTCAAGCATGCCAATAACATCGCCTACACCCATACCAAGCGCACCGCCTGAGCAGCCTTCGCCAATAATAAGAACGATAACAGGTGTAGCAAGTTGTGACATTTCTTGAAGGTTTTTTGCAATAATCCAGCCTTGGCCACGCTGTTCAGCTTCAAGACCTGGGTATGCACCTGGGGTATCGAGAAGAGATACAATAGGCAGACCATATTTTTCGGCAAGTTTCATCAGACGCATTGCCTTTCTAAAACCTTCAGGGTTTACCATGCCAAAGTTGCGCTGTACGCGAGATTCAGTATCGCCGCCCTTTTCTTGACCAATAAGCATGCATTTTACGCCGCCGATTGTAGCAAAGCCACCGATAATAGATGGGTCATCGCCCTGTGTGCGATCGCCAAAAAGCTCAACAAAGTTCTCTGCAATGTTTTTTACGTAATCGATAGTGTGTGGACGTTGTGGGTGCCTTGAGATAAGGACGCGTTCCCACGGAGTAAGAGCGCTATAAACATTTTTTTGCAACTTGTGCAGCTTGTCTTCTAGTTGACGTATTTCGCTACAGAAAAGCGGATTATCTTGATTCTGTTTTTTGAGATGTTCAATTGTCTTTATATACTCAAATATCTGCTTTTCATGCGGAAGATAATAATTTTGTGTATCATTCGTCATAACCACCCCTTATTTACGAGCCTCTTATAAAACTCGGGTCATTGGAAAAAACGCCCTTTTGAGCCACTTTCCCACTTTGCCCCTCGCCCTACTCTATTGGAGTATGCTGCTCGGGGCAAAGCTTTGGCAACTTCGTTGCTGGCAAAATGACTCAAAATCATCGTTTTTATCCAAGATCCCGAGTTATATAAAAGGCTCTAACTATTTTAATATATTGTCTCTTTTCCTGGTAGCTGAACTTTTGAAAAATCGCTTACAATCTCAACAATTGTCTCGTGCGTAGAGACAATGGAAAAGAGCTCCTCTACGTCTTGAGCCTTTAGGCGAATGCAGCCGTCGCTCTCATATCTGCCTATGCTTTCAGGGTTATCAGTAAGTCTTCCTTCGCCATTAATACACCAAGGCGTTCCATGGATGCCATATCCCTTAGCAGGCTCGCTGCAAGGGCCGAGCTCCTTATCAAAGGGCATCCAACGGGTGCCAAATACGGTAATCATCTCGGTACGCTTACCTTTATAGGTACCCATCATTTTAGGCTGGTAGACTGCAATGCGTGAGCCTAGGCTATACTTCCCTATAGGGGTAAGCGAGCCGCTTGGTTTCGTAGAATCAAGCCTTCCCAGGCTTACTCTGTAGGTTTTAAGAAGTATGCGCTCTTGGGTATCTGGCAACATAGCATAGAGCATAAGCTTGCATCGGGCTATGTCAATCAAGGTGTAAAAATAAAAGTTTACATTTTGAGCCAAAACATTAAAAGATTGGCCTTCGGATGCTGGTTTCGGATTGTAATCCGGCCGCCCATTAAGGCTGCGTGCTATAAAGTGCAGATGCGTTTTATAGTGCGCGGCATAGTCTACAAGCCAAGCCGATCGTCCTGTTTTCCATGGTACTTTACTCTTATACTGTATTGTCTGAACGATCGGTAGCGGTGAATCCTTCTGAAAAAGCAGATGGATCCTATCGCAATCTGGCGTATCTTCAACTGGAGACACCGGGACATTTGGAGATACCGGGACATTCTTGTCAGCTTCTACGGGCGCTACAACTACAGCCTTGGGTGCAAGTGATGCTATATCAATTTCTACAACCTGCTGCTGCTCCGGCTGTTCTACTCTTTCTTGCTTAGCGGCTGCTGGCCTTTTTTTTACATAGGCAGCAACACCTATTGCGCCAAAAAGTAAAAGTGTAATGAAAAGAAAAATCCGCGGTAGTGTCATTATTTCCTAGATGTTTGAAGCTCTTGTGGTGCTAAATCTGTTTCGATAGCTCTGCGCATTTTTTTGCCTGGTGTAAACTTTACAGCATTACGTGCAGGAATCAAAATTGGCACTGCGGCATTCTTTGGATTACGACCAATCTTCTGTTTGCGCTCAACAACTTCAAAAACACCAAAATCGCGAAACTCAAGTCTGTCTCCCGTTGAAAGAAAGTCGGTCATTTTGTCCAAAAACGCCTGGATAACTTGGCGTACATCATTTGGATGAATGCCCTTTTCTTGTGAGATTGAGTTGATTAACTGTTTCTTTGTGATCGTTTGCATCTTATCGTTCTGTTCCATTCTTAACTCTCCTTCTATAAAATCGAGCGACATTTTCGTATGTCCTTCATTAACAATCAAGTGATAACTTCGATAACTGACTTATGTTTTTTGCCAAGTGAGATCAAAAGATACTTCTGATCGATGAAAAGTGCATCAGTTACAGTGAAGTTTTCGTCTTCAACGCGCTCATTATTGAGCCACACTCCCCCATTTCGGATCAGTCGTCGTACATCTCCCTTACTTGCGGAAAATCCTGCCTTCACTATGATGTCGAGCAGTTTTATCTCATGAACATCAGCTTTTTCAAGCTTTGCATTTGGTACATCGTTGATGATTTCGCGAATGCTCTCGCCTGATAGTTCCACAACTTTTCCTGGCATCACCGATAGACTTGCTTGAAGCGCTTTATGTAGGCCATCTGATCCATGTACAAGATTAGTAATAGCTTCAGCAAGCAGACGCTGTGCAGTATTCGGCACATAACCAGGGCTTTGCATCTGATGTTCAAGTTCGCGTATTGTGCCAAGGTCTACAAAGGTGAGCATTTTGAGCAGCTTAATAACGTCGGCATCGGCTGTACGAACGAGATACTGATAAAACTCATAGGGTGAGAGCTTTTCCGACGAGAGCCAAATAGCTCCCTGCTCAGATTTGCCAAACTTTTGGCCATCGCTCTTGGTAAGAAGAGGCATTGTCATGCCAAAGACTGACTTTCCTGTCAGTTTTCGCGTATAGTCTGTACCGGCTGTAATGTTTCCCCACTGGTCGCTGCCGCCAATTTGCACCTGCACACCATGTTGGGAAAAGAGGTGATAAAAGTCGTAGCCCTGCAGAAGCTGGTAGCTAAATTCAGTAAAGCTCATCCCCTCTTCAGAGTCCATGCGCCCTTTTACGCTATCTTTAGCCATCATAACGCCCACTCTAAAGTGCTTGCCGACGTCACGTAAGAAGGTCAAAAATGAAAAGTTTTTAAACCAGTCATAATTATTTAAAAAAATAGGGGCAGGAAGGGTTGGGTCTGCTTTCAGTATGGTTTCGAGGTTTTTTTGGATGCCGCGTTCATTTTTGCGAAGGGTTTCTTCGTCTAAAAGCGAACGTTCATGCTGTTTACCGGAAGGATCGCCGATCATGCCCGTAGCGCCACCTACAATGGCAACAGGCTGGTGACCAAATCTTTGAAACCATGCAAGACCCATGATGGCAACCATATTGCCTACATGGAGGCTATCGCTCGTTGGGTCAAAGCCGCAGTATACCTTTGTGGGGCTGTTGAGGGCTGTTTTTAGTTCCTGTTCGTGGGTAATAGCATCTACTAGGCCTCGTGCCTGGAGCACGTCAATCACATTTTCGCTCATCTTCCATCCTCATAAAGCGGGTAGTATACAAGATAGGCAAAATAAAACGAACAAGATAGCACATAAGGGACTCAAGTGACTCAAGGGACACAAGGGACAACTGTTATGGTTCTTTTTAGTTGTTCTTTTCGATAATTAGGTAACTTGCTAGGCTGAGCCCTTTATTAATTGGAGTTATATATGAATAGATATTTATTTTTTATTGCAATGTTTGTTGGTTCTCATCTTTTGGGATCTTCTTTTATACTCGAGATTCAATATCAGGAGGCAGCAAACGTAAAAAAAGTTCATAAATCTAGGGAGATGTTCATCGGGCAGAATGACTCACGTATGGATAAAACCCTCTTTGTGCTTAAACTTAATAATCTCATCAAAACAAGCCTTATAACCTATCATCAAAATCGCGAAAAAGGGCGAGAGCACTCCATAAACCTCCACAATAGCCTAAGTGACCTTGTGAGCAAAGCTGCAAGTACAGGCTCAGATATCGATGAGGCAATCCTGACAGTCAAAAAGCTAGCTGACAATATGGCAGAGACTCATTATATACCACTTTACGACTGCTCAGTTTGCGAAAGCGTTGCCTACATGAAGCTTGCCCCTTTGGCTTCCGGCCTCAACATCACTGCAGGAGGTGTTCAGGACTATGCACACTTTAAAAAGCAGGTGTTAGATGGCCAGGTGCCACAAGTAGATGCTTTTATCGAAGAGGGATTTATATCGAGCTTTAATCTCACATTGCCAAACGAAGACTGCACAGATCTTATCTGCCTAAATCCTGCCTACGCCCAAGATGCTGGCAAACTCTACATTCAGGTTGGCATGAATTCATCTGTAACAGCCCAAACCTTTAAACGTCCGCCCGTAAATCTTGCATTTGTGCTTGATATATCAGGATCGATGTCTGCCATGGATAATACAGAGCGAACACGTTTAGAGTGGGCTAAAGAGGCAATCGTTCAGTCAATTGCAAAGATGAACGAAGAGGACCTTATTTCTCTTGTGCTCTTTGACAATACAAGCAGAGTGCTGCTGAAGCCTATTCATGTAACAGACAAAGAGAAAATACTCAGCCTTTTACGTTCAGTTCAGCCCGGTGGCTCAACAAACCTTGATGCAGGTCTTCGTGACGGCTATCTTTTAGCCTCTCAAGCCTATCGTGAAGGCTATCAAAACCGCGTTATCCTTTTATCAGATGCTGGCCTTAACACAGGAATAACTGACCAGACAACAATCTTAAAGCTTGTAAGCGACCATGCAGCAGACGACATTGGCCTTACGGCTATAGGGATCGGCGAAAATTTTCACCACGACTTTATCCACAAAATCACCATGAGCAAGGGCGGAAATGCCATTTTTGTTCATACCGGACAGGACATGATGAAGTTTTTCCACAACTTTGATTTTCTTGTAACGCCTATTGCCTATAACCTCAAGATATCTGCAGAGTTAACTGGGCTCGATGCAAAGCTTGTAAAAGCACATGGTGTACCGATGCTTAAAGATGAGCCTCTTAAAGAGCTTATTAATGTCCGCAGCCTATTTTTTAGTGAGAGCTCGGGAGGTGCGATCGTCCTCGAATACGACCTCGCCTCACGATAAGCAAGACAAACAAGATTTGCGGGATTATAAATACAGAACAGGATGGGCAGGATCGCCTTCGGCGGACGGATAAAACAAATCAATCAGGCCTGAAGGGCCGGCATTTCATAGCCTAGGTCGGAGCTGTAAGCGGAGGCCTAGGTATAGAATATGAATAACAACATGAGTCCTGTAGGGACGACATATATGCCGCCCTTACAGGGCTCTAGAAATGAGAATGGACAGTTCCTAGGCCTTCGCTATGCTTGCGGCCTAGGCTATGATATGCCGGCCTTTCAGGCCTCGAGAAAATGTATATTTCTGCGTTCCTATCGTTTGGGCATTTATCCTGTTTATTCTGCCGCCGAAGGCGATCCTGCCCATCCTGTTTAATTTTTTATGCTTTCTATCGTGCAGATCCTGTTCTAGAATGGGTTGTTTTCGTGGATGTAGCTGAGGCGCAGATCGAAGTGGTCCGCAAGATGCTGGCCCAACAGCTGCACGCCCACAGTCTCTGTTGCGGCATGACCCAGCGCAAAGAAGTTAATCTTGTCCTGATGTGCAATATGCCAAACTGGCTCATCGGTTGTGCCTGTTATAAAGCAGTCAACTTCGTTCTGGACTGCTTCTTGAAGCGATTTATGGGCACCGCCCGAAATTAATGCACAGCTACGAATAGTCTTAGGGCCGGCCAGAACCGATATCGCTTCGCGATGGTAGAATTTTTCCAACGTTTTCTTAAACTTTTCCTGCGACGTAGGAGGACATGTCCCCTTTACACCTATTGGCATACCCTGGTAGTAACCAAACGGCTCTAGGTCGGTCCAGCCAAGCATTTTGGCAGCAGGCCAGTTGTTACCAAGCTCCTGGTGTGCATCAAGTGGCAGATGGTAGGCAAAAAGGCTGATATCGCTGCCAAGTAAAAGAGCAAGCATCTCCTTTAGGCTATTTTGGATTACCACATCTTTACCCTTCAAAAAGAGGCCATGGTGCACAAGTAGAGCATCGGCTTTAATGGCTTTTGCACGCTTGATTGCATGCAGGCTCGCCGTAACGGCTACCGCTAGATGCTGGATTTTCTTTTTTCCTTCAACCTGCATTCCGTTAATGCAGACATCCTGAAATGCTGAAGTATGCAAAATTGTATCGATATAGTGTGAAAATGTCTTGAGCTGAGTAGGCATATATGTTTAAAGTAAGGTTTTTGATCTGTATAGCATAAATGGAGCTCCTATTGCAATGGATGAAGTAAAAGATTTGATCGGCCAAGCTGCCGCAAGTTTAGTAGATGATGGAATGGTAGTGGGACTTGGCACAGGTTCAACTGCTGCCTCTTTTATAAAAGCACTTGCCCGCCGCTACGAAGATGAAGGTATGACAATTGTGACTGTCGCCTCCTCACACGCTTCTGAAAAGCTTGCGCGCGATTTAGGGTTACCTACAGTTTCAATTGACGCTATCGAACAGATCGACCTCTACTTTGACGGTGCAGACGAAGTTGACCCTGAAAAGCAGATGATTAAAGGTGCAGGCGGCGCTCTTCTTAAAGAAAAAATCCTCGCTGCAGCTAGCCGTGAATTTGTGGTACTTGTTGATGAAAGCAAGCTGGTAAAAACGCTCGGTAAAGCCAAACTTCCCGTAGAAGTTGTGCAGTTTGGCCACAGGCTTACGCAGGTAAAATTGAGTAAATTTGGCGTCTGTTCCCTTCGCCACCGTGGTGATGGCAACCCCTACATTACCGATAGCGGCCACTTTATCTACGATGTGCAGCTTGAAGGCGCTATCACAAATGTGAAGGAGCTGGACATGGCTCTAAAGAGCATTGCAGGAGTGGTTGAAACGGGTCTTTTTTACAAGGTTGCCGGTCGCATGGTAATTGGTTATAAAGATGCAACGGTCAAAATAAAGGGATAATGTATGAATAGCGAACTTGTGCAGCTCTCTTTTGACAAAATCATGCAGACACACACCTACACGGTGATTGTGCTCAAAAATGGCGAGACAAAGTTTGCCATCTACGTTGAGCCCCAGGTTGGAAAAGTCTTGCAGATGTATCTTACTGACATCGAAAAACCTCGTCCCCTCACCCACGACTTTATTTCATCCCTTTGCAAGGGCTTTGAGATACAGGTAAAGCAGGTTGTTATTGTTGATGTTGAAGATACCGTCTACTATGCCCGCATCTTTTTAGAGCAGATGCGCGGTGACATCCGCCACATTGTAGAAATTGACGGCCGCCCAAGCGACTTCATCACCCTTGCCCTTATGCATAACGCGCCCGTATGGTGCGTAAAAGAGCTTTTGGACAAGGTCATCCCCGTTGTTGAATAGGTTCAAATCAATCGAGAAGCACCTGTAGCTTTGCAAGCACATCTTGCAATATGTCTTGCGGCAGCGTTGCTATGAATTTTGCTTTTCGAGCCTTCCAATCAAGTGAGCGCACCTGATCTGAAAGCACTGCGCCACTGATTTTAGGTAAGCTAATGATCACTTCGAATGGATAGCCCTTAATCTGGCTTGTTATTGGCATTAATAGAGCGAGACCAGTTTTCTGATTATACTGTGCTGGAGAAATGACAAGTGCAGGTCTAGTTTTCTGGATTTCTTTTCCTTTCTGAGGGTCGAATTCTAGCCAGACAATATCGCCTCGTTTTGGGGTGTACACTACCATTCTTCGTTTCCAGATTTTTTATCATCTAAAAGAAGATGATGCTGATTTTTTGAGTTGATTGCGTCGAGCATAACACCTAAATCATATTTTGGTGGCTGCAGTACAAGTCGTCCATCCTCAATTTCAAGAGTAACAGCGCTGCCAGCATGCAAATTTAATTCTTTAGCAAACTGAATAGGAATTCTTACGCCTAGACTATTTCCCCATCTCTGTACATGTGACTGCATAAAACCCTCTTATCTGTATACACTTAGTATATACAACAAAGGAAATTTAGTCAAGGCCCTGTTGTCACCCGAAAATTGATAGAATAACTCTACTTTTTTATAGTTGATTTTGAGCCACAAAATTAACGAGATTGATCGAAAAATAGACCACCCCATCCGATCCAACATCCCCTGGCATATACTCAAGATAGTGATTGGTAACGTCAGTGAAAAACTGGCGGCGATCATCTTTTGGAATGTTCCAATTGGCAGCACATGTACCTTCTAGCCAATCGATCATCTCTTCTTTAGATGCAAAAGGGTTTCTTGTGGATACTACCTCAAGGTTTAGGATATCAAAGCCAGCTTTGTATAAAAACTCGCGGATTTTTTCCGGGTTACGTATGTTAATGTTTTCATCTGTTGGTGCAGGGAACGACCAGCCACGTCTTTTCATCTCAACAGATGCTGCCTGATAAAACTCAGATGCCGCCTTAACAGGAAACGTAGCCACAAAATGAGCCCCTGGCTTCATCTGCGATTGAATTTTCTCAAAGATCACCTGCGGATAGGGCACAAGATGAAACACGCAAAATGAGGTTACAAGGTCAAATTTTTCATCAAATGACGCATGAGCAAAGGAAACATCGTCCGTTTGTGCAAATAGCAAATTTGGATGAGCGTACTGAGGAAACATGCTTGAGGCAAAATGGGTCATTTCCTTTGATAGATCAACACCTGTTACTGACCCCTGAGGCACCATGTAAGCCATCAATGCAGAGATCTTACCGTCTCCTGAGCCAAAGTCCAGCACACGCTCATTACCCTGAAAGCGATATTTGGATAGCGCTTTGAACGCCCATTGAGTTTGCAACTCTGAATTATGGTAATACAACGTAACTAGCTCTTTAGAATTCCAGCCAGCGCTTGGATCCTGTAACGACCAGTTTTGACACTGAACAGAAGCTGTGAGTAGAAGTGCTGCAGAAAAGAATGTCGAGACTAATTTCATGATGTACCTTGGCTTTTTGTTATGACTTTAGCAAGTGTGATTGATCTTCGGCAAGCGAAAGTCTAAATGGTGCTCTTAAAGGTTATCCTGGCTGATGAAGAGTTTCAATAAAAGTTTCAAAGTCGCCCAACCGCGTAGAGAGAATTGACTTTACGATGTTGAGGTTGACTGTTTGGTAGTCATGGACGGCAACGTTTCTAAATCCAACCATCGCCTGTAAATGTTGGCTTAATATTGGAGTAATGTAGCCCGCTACTTACTTCATTCCTAATTCCCGATCATCCTTAAAGCGCAGATACATTGAATTATAGGAATTTTCGACAAAAGCAGCATATGTTTCATCTTTGGTATAAAATCGTGTACCGGATGAAATAATTACGTGACGAAAGACAGTAGACGCATTCTTTAGGTCTATTAGGTCAACATATCAATCAGGTTTAAAATCACAGGAGTATTTAGCCTCAGCATCATTGGAAAGAGGCAAAAAGTCGGCTTAGCGAGCTCTGGTTGTACTCGATGGCTTTTAATGGCCGGCCAGATAGTACGTGCTTGAGATAAAAGGCTCGCATCTTGGCAGGTCCGTGCAGCTTAAACCACTCCTTAAGCACAGCGAGCTCCTCTTTACGAAAATGGGACTCCCCATCCAAAAACTTGACTTTAACGATCTTTTCAAATGCCTCTTTTGTAAGTCTCTTATCTTCAATACAAAAGCCAAGTGTAAGGTTATATAAACCTCTTGTGTTAGGAAATGTCTCTTCTTGCGAAAGAATTGTAACGTTATTTCCATCTACCGCAAGAAATTGAAAAGGTGTTCTGTGCGAGCCCAACAGCGCAGCATCTCTTAGCGATTTATTGTCAGCTGCAAATTCAAGCACATTTGTCGTGGCATGTATGCCTGAAAAGGCCTCAGCATATTGGCTCAGTTCAGCATCCTGCTTCATGAAAAGACCAAGATCAAAGGCTCGTATCTCTCGACATGTAAAAAGCTCATCTGTTGGATCTACGACCTCTGGGGTTGCACTGTAAGCCTTTACGCCAAGCTCCACCTTTTCTAGAAAGTCGCTTCCCTGCTCTTCAAGCTCTGTTTCGGTAAGGCGCTCTTGCTCTATTTCAAGCGTCTGATCGTTACTATCTTTACGTACAACAGTTTTAGGTAGGGCTTTGATCATATGGGCTTTCACCTTCTCAAGCTCTGCTGTGCTATCTTGTCCGGGTATTTTGGCTAAAAAGCGCTTGAGCTGCTCAAGTTCTGCTGCCACCACAGCATCAGTTTGCTCTTCATGTGCAATCGTGCCATATAATTCTCTTGGGCTTTTACATACTGGCCGTATCCATGTTTCTTGCAGCAGCTTATAGGCATCATGCAGATCTTCAAACTTTTCACTCATCAGCTTACGTAAAAGAAGCTGCTGAGGAATATCCCATAGCTCTTGCATAAAGGCTTTAAAGTTGTCTTTGCCTTGCTGACGCGTCTGGTTTTCTGTACAAAAGGCAATAATATCCTCAAGCGTAATCTCACGATCCTGGCCAATAATCGATTGAACTTCTTCAGAAAGCACAAAAACCACGCTTTGTGCCTTATCAAGCGCGCGAAGACGCCATGCACTTTGTAAAAGGTCTCGCAGCAGCATGTTGCGACCAATGGTGACGATGCCAACTGCATCAGGCTTTTGCGGCACATCTGCGCCTGTTGTATGGCTCTGATCAAGAAAGGTCACCCTTTCTTCAGCCTTGAGTGCTGTCTCAGTAAAGGTTTTGTCTTCTGTAACAAAAAGGTCACCCTTAGCATCAAAGTATACACAGGGTTTACCAACCTTCTTTTCCACCATTTCGGCAATAGATCTGTTGCTGTCATCTTTAAAATAGCCCCCTGCATCGCTCAGCAGATCAAATGGTGTCTGTTCCACAATTTGGCTCAGCACCCCTTCCATCGAGTTGCCTTTAAGAGCTAATACCTTTGAGCGTTTATTTCGGAGTAAAGCAAGCGTTTTGTCATCGAGTCCCTTTTCTTCGGCAAGTTGAAGTTTGCGATGCATGCTTGCCCCGTTCCACAATGTGCCTGTAAATCCAGTGACGTTTTTGAAAAATGAAATAAGGTTATGGGAGTTACAGCTGATCTTACGTTCAAAGAGTTCAAGCTGCGGCAAAATGATTTTTTCTATAAATGCACGTTTTGTTGCAATTGAAGCATTTATTTTTTCATCAAGAAGCTGAAGATGCTCTTCCTTAAATTTAAAAAGAGGCATATCTATATCACCCTTAAGTGTACAAAATTGCCTATAGGCAGCGGTCTCTTTGAGCTGAACAGAATCCTGCTTCATCTCAATAAGTGCGCGGTTCTGGAGCGTTTCTAAGGCTCGAATAATGTGAACTCTTGTTATTCCCCTCTTTAAATAGGTCTGAAAGGTGTAGTTCATCGTAACATAGGCATTTGCAAACTGCGATCCGCTACAAGGCTTATTTGCCGCACTGTATGGTATTGCAAGAATGCCGCTCTGATCATTATCAAGGCCATATCTTTCGTTCGAATTACGCGTAAGTGTATGCTTAAGAAGATTTGAGATCTCTTCGCCAAGAAGTGCAAGGAGGTCTTGCATCTCTTCAGATTGCGCATCGAAGAAGTTTTGTGCTCTAGATCTATCACCTTCTCGTGTTAGATAGTCAAGAAGGGCATCACGCTCAGCTGTTATAAATCTTCCAGAGTCTTCAAGTCGCTGGACCATCTTTTCAGCAAGCGGCCTCTTCAACCTCTTTTCATAAAGATCTTCCGTAATGGCGCTGGCAACAGCAAGAGCTTCCTTATCGCACTCAAGAGCCGCAATTGCTTTAAGCTCACTATCGGTTAATAGAAGGTCATAAATCTCTGAAATGAGACTAATTTCATTTTCTTTGGGGCTTTGTCGCTCTCCTAAGCTAACGCACACCTCATGGAGTACATTGAGGATAGTGTCAGCTTCATCAATAATTGGATAGCCCGATGCTGCAATTTCTCGCACAAGGCTTTGAAGCAGTATAAGCTGTTCTGGAACGGGATTTTCTTTGGTAAAATAGCGATTTGCCTCTTCAATAAGCTTGAGGATCAGGCATTGAACACTCTTGGAAGTCATGATAAGGCAGTCGCGGTTTTCTTTGATGTTTTTGATGTCATCAATATATGTACGAAGAGCATCAACATCAAGAGGTGTATTACGATCAAAATGCAACGAGCGAAGTTTTTGCCCAAAAGCTTCTCTCAATATTGCCTGTGTATCGTTAGAAACCGTTGCAAAGAGAGGTTCTGGCACTATAAGAAGTGATAGGGTTTCTCTATCTGCCCTTAAAAGCCCTAAGAGTGGAAGCAGGACCTTGGACTTACCAGAACCCATGATCATTTCCATGATCAGATTGGGGTTTTTACCGCTTAAAAACGCTTCAAGCTTCTCGACCTGGACAGGCCTTAGACGTAAATCAGCATAATATTCAAACACCAGATAAGCAGGATGCTGTTGAGGATTAAAAGCACGCTCAGATTTTTCAGGATCGTTTGTTGCAAGCTGTAAAAATTGACCTACTTTCGCAAAAAGCGGCTCAAAATCTTTTTCTTCAAGCGCTGGATTCTTTTTTCGTAGCTGTACAGTGTCTTTACGGGCAAAAGCCATGAGTACATCATCGAGCTCTACATCTTTTCGCAGACCACCCCATTTAAGAAGCTGCTCTTTTGCCTTTGCAAGCGAAAACGATGGTGCTCGGTTTGCTAAGGCTAAAATCTCTTTTTGGAGTGATGCAAGATCTGCTTGCGAATCTGTAAAATTAAGGCTTACCTCTATTTCTGCAATTGGTGGGCTTTTTTCATCCAGACAGAACTGATTTTGGACAATTTCAGGAATAGGCCATATCGCGTCGGGCACTGGCTGCAACTGCAAAATCTCCCCACAGCTTTTTTGCCACTTATCAAATTCGCCCAGATGGTACCTTTTAGGAGGGTCAGGAAGTAGATTGGGATTCTCTAATGCAGTCTCGAGCAGAAGGGCTATTGATCGGTCATGCTTTCGCTTCTTTTTGCTAATACCCAAAAAGGCAAGTGAGTCTCTGATCTTCTTTTTGTCCTGGTCTGAGCCATATTTGGCGATAAGAAATATCTCGTCAATATACCTGTCATATAGCTGATGAGCTCGCGTTATTGTCATATCGCGAAATAAATTGGGATCGAGCCGCGATATGCCGATTGGAGATGGAAGTGTAAAAGCATCTTTGATGCTTTTTCTCGTTGTACAAGAGGCTCTCTTGGCAGCAATTCTCGTTCCAGAAAGCTCCCAATGCCGTTGGTATACAATCGGGTTAGAATTACCGGCAAGGGCAAGAAGAAATCGCTCCTCATGAGTCTCCAAACGGCACGTCACAGCTTTTTTGTAATGTTTGAGGTATTCTATATAGGCAGAAATAACATGGCGCTTCTGATCTGGCGAAACTTTACCATTTTTAGAGAGCAAATAGCCTGCGTAAGCCTTTAAAGAGGCTGCATCCCCATCAGAGTCACCATTTACTTTCCCGAGTGTGAGTAAACTTGTGAGGATTTGACGCTCGTCCGCCGAATATTTTGTGAGCTTTTCCCCATACTTTTTGAGATAAAATGATGCTTTGGCATATTCCTGCACAAGTGTAAGACATTCTACAAGGTAGAGATTTGCCTCCTGTGACACACTGAAAAGCTTCCCATTTGGCTTAAGATCAAACTGCACATACCGCTTTGAGAGCTCATTCTGCTCAACATACATATGCTTAGGAATAAGTGATTCCTTATGATTATCTCTTTTTATAAACCTCTCAAGGGGCATAAGCACCTTTTTTTGGCCTTTTGCATTTTGTAGGAGGATATAGTGATTAAATGGACGAAGTTCATCGACATTTTGATCTCTACATAAGAAAAATCCCGGTATCTGACGACATTCCAGTGTAGAGCTAAAGCTAAGCCCATAGCGAGGCAACTCTATCTCTTGCTGTTTTGAGCTTTTGTCATACCAAAAGTGGGTGTACTCCCTCTCTTCAAAATTTTTAAGAAAATCAGAAGGCACCCCAAGCCGTGCACCATCAGAAAGTCGCGTTACTTCCTGAATAGAACCGTCGACATATTTAGCTTGATAGTCTACACTACCATTCATAAAAATGAGCTTTGAGGGATCTTTTAGAGACTGCCACTCTGAATATCCATTCTGAAGAAACCGGCTTATTATAAGGCTTTTATCATCTTTTAAAAATGTTTTTTCGGGTATAAAACGGTACCATTCGCCATCATAATGACACTCTGCATGAAGCGTGTCGCCCACTTTTTGAACCAATACATTATCAAACTTGTAGATGCCGCCTGGTTTTGAAATCGCTTTCTGCACATTTCCAAAGTTACTATTAAAATGGCGATGTTGCTGAATTTCTACAGGAATATTGACTTCACAGTCAGATGATAGAAGCCGTCCTGATACCGGATCAAAAGTGTGCCGGGTATCAATCGTAGAAAAGTGCGATCCGTTTTTCACCCATCTGCTCGGAGACTCCTGAGGCCGAAGCGTCGTTAAAATTCGGTTTAATAGAGGTTCACACACCTCTATAAGTCCGGCTGCATGCCTATGGATAGTCCTGAAGAGTTCGTTATCAACCTGAGGATCGCTCCATCTGGGATGGATAGGGTTGTCGACAACATAGGCATGGGCTAAAAGCAGCTCCTCATATTCTAAAGGCTGCAAAACCTCTTTGTTTCCAAGGTTGATAATAAGCTCTCGGTAAATAAGGCTCTTTTCATAAGGTTCAAGACCTGCTCTTCTCGCCATGTCTCGTAGACGGTCTAGAGCCCCTTGAAATGCCTTTTCATCTGGATAGAAGGTCGAAAATTTCCGCATCAGCTGTAACAAAAACACCACTGACTGAATCTCGTTTTTGGCAAGAAAAAGCTCTATATGTGTCTCTAAAAACTTCACAGCCTCCTTACGCGGAAGAGGCTTAGTATCTGGCGCAAAAAGAATGAGATAAAGTAATACCTGGAAATCTAGAATTTGTGTGTAGGTAGGATCCTTTGTAAAAAGGGCAAAGGTTTCAAGTGACCTCATCTGAGGCTTCACAAGAAGATGAGCAAGCTCCTTAAACTCCTCATCGAGTATTCCAATGTCATGATTTTTTACATGGTCAGCAAGAAGCTTTTTTTCACTGTTATTTTGAGAAGTTAACCAATAAATTAAAAAATTTGTAGACTCAGGCAAGATGAATGAACGGTAATTTGGCCAAAAGCGAATTTTCTCAATTCTTTGCTTTGAAGAATTTTGATACATCTCAGGCGGCAAGCCATGAACCTTTACATACACACCGGAGTTTCCAGAATTATGGCTAGAGCTCCAATCTAAAGAGAGGTCAATATTACGGTTTATAAAGCCAGGATTAGCGATAGCCCCATAAAAAAGGTAATTCAAGCAAAAACCTGTGTCGCGTAGAGCCTTTATCCAATCAGGGAGTTCATCACACGTGTAAAATTCCGCTTCCTTTACTCTTTGATTGAGAGAATTCCAGTGTACTGTCCGGTTAGCAAGAGATCTTTCTACCTCAGGGCAAAGAGCCATTAATAAAGTGATGAGTTTGTCGAGGTTGCCATTTTCAGTAATCGGTTGATAGTATGCTTTTTTGTGGTCATGTTCCACTAAACCTGCGCTTAGATTGAGGCCGTTATTCATCTTCTCTCGCATCTCAAAATATTCGCGCTTCATCAAGGCATCATCTTGAGCAAAGAAGGGTGAATGTTCTGCATCGTAAGATGTTGTAATTCCGATCCTACTGGCAAGTTCTTCGTCAATCGATGAAAGAAGCTGAAATTGTATCCACAAGAGCTTTCGCATTGCATAGACACGTTCCACATCAATAGCTTTTGCGTTCGGTAGCATAAAACAGGTTTTAAAGAGAACGCGGCTAATGGTGCCAAGAGCTGCGAGCTGCTGTTCTGCTATTTTTTTTTCACAGCTCCATGCCTCTTTTGTAATAGACTGTGCGCATATCCAATCCATCAACCCGCTGTAGATGGCACCATCTTCCCCTTTTAGCCAGCCCTCGGAAGCAAGTTTTGCAACGGTAGTACAGTCATCACCTTTACGTATGCATATTGTAGCCCCAGTTGATGGCAAAGATTCGTTATTCTCAATTTGGATATGTAAAGGGATGATGCTTGCGGGCAGTGTAACTGCAACAGAGGGCTTCTGATAGTAAAGTTGGTTGCTTCTTACTTTGCCTATACGCCTTTTTGAGCGTATGAGTGCTATGGCTTCATCTGTCTTTGCAAGCTGGTTTACTGAGCTTGTAAGAAATTTATCGCCAATAACTTTGTTGCGATGAAGTTTTTCGATAGAAAGAGCAAGTTTATTACGGCTCTTTTCGATAAGCCTTTCTCTTCGTTTGAGATCCATTTTATTGGTCCCTAAAGCGTTTTCAAATCGTTTTGGTATGAAGTAATGCCAAAACGGAGTTTTTCCAGTATAGCTTTTGACGGTATCTACTAAGGTTTGAAGCCGTAAGCTTAGGCGAAAACGTTTATATTCTTGATAGCCAAGGCGTGTGCGTAAAAAAGCCATAAGAGACCTTGTGGAACAGATTCCTGACATTTGCGGCGACATGCACTCGTCTTGGATTGGCTTCTCTGTATTGATAGAAATTGGCTTGAGCAGGTTTTTTAATCCTACATAGACATCGGCTTCCTCATATTCGTCGTTTACCTCTGTCTTATGGCCTATAATCTCTTTTAGCACCTGCCAGAAGGTATCATCAAGAAGTCGGGTTGTGTCAATTCCATGCCATTCGGCATAGGCTCTATACTTCTGCTTATTCCCAACGTAGATACTAGGATGATTATTAACCCCTGCGCCCGTATTGTAAATGCGTAGCGATGAGTGGCCATTTTCTGCAGGAAGTATCTCATAGCACATTGCATGGCCTGGATTCCCTCTCCAGCCCGCAGCAATCAGCATCGGTTTTTTAGCCTTAATAGCTTCTGTCAGCTGGCTTTTGCCTGTAGCGACATAGTCATCTGAGAATGCCAGCTCTGTTGCATTATGCACCTCTTCAATAAGATCTGGAGGCAGTGTGCTTTTATGGCGCTTCATATATTCGCCAATAAACTTGAGAGAATTTTCGCAAGAGTCGCCCTCAAGCTCTGAATTGGCGCCAAATTCATCGGCATGGATATGAAAAAATTGCCTATCAGATGCCACTGGGAACTTTTTTTGACGTATAAATGCAGGACCTTCCTTGCCAGCATCTTCTATCCAGCTACGATCTAGTCCTCGAGTGAACCGCAACGAGAGCTTATCAAAAAGCTGGCATACCTTTTCGGTGCGTGCCTGGTTTACCTGATCTGCCTGCGCATGCCATATGTAGTACTTGACGATCTTGCGCGCTTTTGCCTCGCTATACCATACATGGTCGCCAAACAAAAAGTTTATAGCTTTTTTGAAAAATAAAGTAATTTCTTGGATCGGTGTGACTACACTTTTGTTATCATGAGTAAGCGCAATGGCTTTATCTAATTGCGATAGTAATCTTTCCATAATAGCATGTATTATATAGTAAAAATTACTATCAGACAAATGCTAATTACGTAAAAGCGTACGCAGTTCTTGCCCTGCTTCATGAAAAAGCGAAAGGGTTTCAGCAATGATCTGCAGAAGGGCGCCGCTTTACTTCAAATATGTGTCTCGTAAAAAAGTTTCGAGAGGCATCATCGGGTACTATATAGCAATGATCTCCACCACGCCGACGAATCCATCGATCTATATAGATTTCGGGATGCTGGAGAATCCCCTCTTTACAGTGTCGCTCTATATCCCTGATGGTAACTTTTTTCTCGTTGAATCCTTCAATAGGAAAGTCTTCGCAATCTTCTATAACTCTATTGGCTAGCTCAAGCACCTTCTCAGTGGTAAGCTCAATCCCAGGACGAACAGTCACTTCGTGTCGATCAAAGGAGTCAAGACACCAGTGATGGCGCATATTCCACTTGGCAATCACTTTGTTTGCAGCCTGTCTAAGAGGAGTATGTTCGGGAGTTGCATCGAGCATGTCAATAAACGCGCATGCTCTTGAAAGGTTATATGAACCATACCCCAACCACTCAAATACGCGCGTCTTTAGCCAGGTCCAGAGTCCTTTTGAATCAGCAGCAAGAGTGCAGTTTTTTCCAAAGTTAACCCTTAAAAGATAGCGATCTGGATTTGCAATAAAATACTGTACACTTGGATCAAGCGTATAGGTTACTCCAGGCGTAGAACAGTACATTGATTCCCTCAATTTAAAGCAGAATTTTACCACAAGTTGCATTATGGAGCCAGCCAGGATTTCGCACCTTGCGTAAAAGGTGAGCTCTAGGTAATCTTCTGACTCAACCAAGGAGTCACAAAATGCCCACACCACGTAAAGAAATTGCTGAACAAGATCGCTGGAACCTTAACACCCTATACCCCTCTCTCGAGGCATGGCAAAAAGAGCTCAAAAGCCTTGTCACTACAGAGGCTCCCCCATTTTTTCCGGCAGCATCTGCCTACAAGGGCAAACTTGGCCAAAGCGCGAATAATGTCCAAAAAGCGCTCCAAGCCCTCTTTGAGATCGAACGAAAACTACGTAAACTCTACACCTACGCTCACCTTTTACATGACGAAGAGACCACCGTAGAAGAGGCAAAAAAAGCCTACCAAACTATTGTGACGCTCTATCATCAGTTTTCGCAAGAGACAGCATGGCTTACTCCCGAATTTATGAGTCTCGATGATGCAACACTTGCAAGCTACCTCAAGGATCCACTCTTAAAAGAGTACCACTTCTTCTTAGAAAAAATGGTGCGCCTAAAGCCTCACACACTTTCAGAAAGTGCTGAAGAACTTATGGCACTAGCGGGCCAAGCTCTTGAAAGTTCCCAGCGCACTTTTTCTGCGATCAATAACTCTGACTTTAAGTTTGGTATGATTAAGGATAGCGCAGGAAACGAGCACGAACTCACACATGCAACCTTTGGCATGTTTTTGCGAGATACCGACCGCGAACTTCGCAAAAACGCCTTTTTAGCTATGCATAGACAGTATCAGATGCATGAAAATAGCCTCTGCGAGATGCTCTCAGGTAATGTTCAGAGCCATCTTTTTGAAGCTCGCGCACGCAACTATTCATCCTGCGTAGAGGCTGCGCTCTACCCTAAAAATGTGGATGTTGCGGTCTATAGAGCACTTATCGATGCTGTGCATTCTAAGATCGATCTGCTTCATCGCTATACTGCCCTACGTAAAAAGGTGCTAGGCCTCGATGAGCTTCACTACTACGATCTTTATGTGCCTATGGTGCCATCTGTAGATCTTAAATTTAGCTACGACGAAGCTGAAAATCTCGTTATTAACTCCATGAAACCACTTGGCGAAAAATACGTCTCACAACTACACGAGGGGCTTAAAACAGGTCGCTGGGTCGATAGATATGAAAATGAAAATAAGCGAAGCGGCGCCTATTCAAGCGGCTGCTACGATAGCATGCCCTATATTTTGATGAACTACAAAGGCATCTTGCGAGATGTATTTACGCTCGCTCACGAAGCAGGCCACAGCATGCATAGCCAGCTTGCACGCACCTCTCAGCCCTATCACTATGCCGACTATGCAATCTTTGTTGCTGAAGTTGCTTCAACCTTTAACGAAGAGTTTTTAATGCAGACTCTCGTTGAAAAGGCAACAAGCGATGCTGAACGCGCCTATTTGCTGAATGAAAAACTCGAAGATATACGCGGAACACTCTTTCGCCAGGTAAGCTTTGCAGAGTTTGAGCTTTTTATCCACGAATGTGCAGAAAAGCGCATACCACTTACGCCGCAACTTCTTAAAGATAAATACCTTGAGCTGACAAAGTTTTACTACGGACCAGCACTTACTATTGACCCAGAGGTAGCTATTGAGTGGGCGCGTATTCCTCACTTCTACTATAACTTCTATGTCTATCAGTATGCGACAGGTATATCAGCTGCCCTATCGCTTGCCGAAGGTGTGCGAAACGAAGGCCAACCAGCCGTAGATCGCTACCTAAACTTCTTGCGATCAGGATCAAGCGAGTATCCAATCGAACAACTTGCAAAAGCTGGCGTCGACATGCGCAAGCCGGAGCCTGTACTCGACGCGCTAGAAGAGTTTGAAAATTATATTAATAAGCTCGAAGCTAATTTAGCAGTTGTAGCACAAAAGTGCTAAATTGCTTGCAAAAATAGCCAATTTTTACGATGATGGAGCTACTTAACGGAGGAATCTATGAGCAAAACAACTATACGACCACTCGGTAACAGAGTATTACTACGACGCTTAGAGCAACAAGAGACGCTAAAAGGCGGCATTATCATGCCCGATAGCGCAAAGAAGAAACAGGAAAGCGCTGAAGTGATTGCTGTGGGCGCTGGCAAAAAAGATAAAGATGGCAAGCTTATGGCTATGCCAGTTGCTGTTGGCGACATCGTGATGCTGGATAAATATTCAGGTCAGGAAGTAACGCTTGATGATCAAGAATATGTGATCGTCCGCGCAGATGACATCATTGCCGTTGTGCAAAAATAAATATAAGGATTTTCGACTATGGCAGCAAAAAATATCCGTTTTAAAGAAGACGCAAGACAGAAGATTTTAAAAGGGGTTCAGGTACTTTCTAACGCTGTGAAGGTAACCCTTGGTCCAAAAGGCCGCAACGTTATTATCGACAAAAGCTACGGCTCACCTCACATCACAAAAGATGGCGTTACTGTGGCAAAAGAGATCGAACTTGAAGATAAGTTCGAAAACATGGGCGCCCAGATGGTTAAAGAAGTGGCAAGCAAAACTGCTGACAAAGCAGGCGACGGCACCACAACAGCGACAGTACTTGCTGAAGCCATCTATTCTGAAGGCCTACGCAACGTAGCAGCTGGTGCCAACCCAATGGACCTTAAGCGCGGCATGGAAAAGGCTCTAAAGACTGTTGTAGAAGAGCTTCAAAAACGTGCCAAGAAAATTAAAGACAAAAAAGAGATCGCACAGGTTGCTACAATCTCTGCCAACAGCGACAAAGAAATTGGCGAAATCATCGCCACAGCTATGGAGCGCGTTGGTAAAGAAGGTACTATCACTGTAGAAGAAGGTAAAGGCTTTACCACAACGCTTGACGTTGTAGAGGGCATGAACTTTGACCGCGGCTACCTTTCAGCATACTTTATGACCAACGCAGAAACACAAGAGTGTGTTCTGGAAGATGCCTTTGTGCTTATTTCTGAAAAGAAAATCTCAAACATCAAAGACTTTATCCCACTTCTGCAGGCTGTTGCAGAGACAGGCAAGCCGCTTTTAATCATCGCTGAAGATGTAGAAGGCGAAGCGCTTGCAACTCTCGTTGTAAACCGCCTTCGTGCCGGCCTTAAGATTGCTGCTGTTAAAGCTCCTGGCTTTGGCGATCGCCGCAAGGCTATGCTGCAGGACATTGCGGCACTCACCGGTGGTCAGCTTGTGAGCGAAGAGCTTGGCATTAAGCTTGAGCACGTTACAATCAATATGCTTGGCCGCGTGAAAAAAGCGATCGTACGTAAAGAAGATACAACGCTTGTTGAAGGTGCAGGCTCTAAACAAGAGATCGAAGCACGTACGAGCCAAATCAAGCAGCAGATTAAAGATGCGACATCTGACTACGACCGTGAAAAGCTGCAAGAGCGCCTTGCAAAGCTTGCTGGCGGCGTTGCTGTGATCCGCGTTGGTGCGGCTACAGAGATCGAGATGAAAGAGAAAAAAGACCGCGTAGACGATGCTCAGCATGCAACAGCTGCTGCTATTGAAGAGGGCATCCTGCCAGGTGGAGGTGTAGCCTTTATCCGCTGCATTCCTGCACTTAACGCCCTCGCAGATAAGCTAGAAGGCGACGAGCGCACTGGTGCAAAGATTATTGCACGCTCACTTAGCGCCCCACTTCGCCAGATTGCAGAAAATGCTGGCAAAGAAGGCGCAATCATCCTTCAGGAAGTTGAGAAACTCAAAGAAAATAACGGCTATGATGCCCGCGAAGACAAGTTTGTGGACATGATAGAGATGGGTATTCTTGATCCGATGAAGGTGGCGCGCTGCGCACTTGAAAATGCGGTGTCTGTGGCTGCGATGCTGCTTTCTACCGAAGCAATTATTGCCGAAGCTCCGCAAGAAGAAAAAGCGGCTGCTATGGCGCAATCACCAATGGGTTACTAACTCTAAAGCCTCCCCTCGCGGGGAGGCCCCTTTTCTTATGAAAAAATGGCTCATATTCTTTAGCACTTTTCTTTTTGCAATAGTCGTATCCTTTACTTCATACCTCTACCTTTACCGCGCAGAATTCACCGCCCAGGCGCTCTCTCGCCTTTATGGCACGCCTGTTCAAATTGCTAACATACGTGTGACTGGTAAAGACATCGAGCTTCAGAGACTTGTGCTTTATAATCCTCCAGAATATACAATGCAGCCAGCGCTTACAATAAAGCGCGTTATGCTTAAAATGACTCCTCTGCAGGCTGTGGGCTACTTTTTTGGTATCACCCCAAACATCCGCCGCATTGAAATCATCGACAGCACCATCGCTATAGACGAAACACACCCAGAAACTAACTGGAACACATTTCTTTCAAACCTCAAGCCTCACACAGCATCCACAAGCCATCTTTGTGTTGTAAAAAGCATAATTCTTCGCGACACATCGTTCCAAATAAAGAACAAATCGCTTCACCAGCACACTGAGAAGCTACCTTCTATCTATGAAATTGAAATCGAGCTCCCGAACGCTCCCCTAACCCCTGAAACGATCATTTACGAAATAACGAAACAAACGCTAAAAAGCGCTTGCTAAATTTACTGAAATCCAGTTACACTGTTGCCCATTATTCCGGAATAGCTCAGCGGTAGAGCAGCGGACTGTTAATCCGTTGGTCGCTGGTTCGATCCCAGCTTCCGGAGACAAAGCACTTAAGGTTCCCTTAAGTGCTTTTTTTATTTCACCTGCAGCTTTTTATCCCATCTTTCGATTATAACAGTTCATCATGACATTGGAGATATCACTAAGCGATCAAGAAATCTCCTTTGACAATAAGCCAACCTATTTGTTATAATATTATCTTTAACAATTTGGGGTATCTTATGGTTACTTTGACTCACAATAATGCTAGTAATATAATTCAAACAATCGATGGCTGGGAAAAAAGCCAGATCGAGCAGCTTAGCCATGCTGAGCGAAAGGCATACATTGCTATAAAAGGCGTATTTGACCAATCAAAACCTCAGGACTACGCCGTATCTATAGATCAGCCTACACTTGATAGTCTACAAGCAAAACTCTCCATCAAACCTTCAGCAAATCAAAAAAACTCAGGCCTTATAGCAAGTATATTTGAAGCTGCCACCACTGCCATTTGGGGTGACTCTGTTGAAGAAGTGGTAAAGGCACAGATAGCACCGATACATGCAATTCGAGACGAAATACTGAGAGAACTTGCTGCCTACGAAGAAAGGAAAAATAGGCCAACGTATGTAAGCAGCGTTGAGGCTTGGGATGGCTACAATTATCGAGCGCACTTTAAAAATTATAAAAAGCATGAATCCGTTGTCGAAGCTGTGCTTCAAGAGAAGGAAAAAGCCGGCAAGATTACCCCTGAAGATGTGGCAAAAGTCAAAGAACTCAAGCACTTCAACAAGTTGGACAAAAACGATCTTGAGGTTCGTAAGAAGCATGCTAGCGATCTTTCCTTTGGCGACGCTCGTGATCAATTAAGTGAAGAAGACAAGAAAAAGGGTCTTTCTCACTGCGCAGAAGTGATACTAAAAGAGGAAAGGTTTCAAGATCTTATCGACCAAGAAATTGCCAAAGAAAATGAAACAAGAGAAGCTAAGATGCTTCAGCAATATTTACCTAAGGCCTGCGATCTTATTATCGAAAAACACCATCAATAAGCGGTTTGGCTACAGAAAAAGCACTTAAGGCTCCCTTAAGTGCTTTTTTTATTTCACAAAAGGATGTAAATGACCCAAGCGCCCCTTCGCGAGCGCATGACTCGCGCACGACTAGCTAATAAAATCCGAGTCTCCTAAAATTTCTCTAACGCTTAAAATTGCCTTGTCGTTATATTTTCCGGCACATTATTTTTTAACCACGCTTTACACCAGGAAAATATGTCAATAGCACCCGCCAACTTTTGCGAAAATGTCCACTGTTCTCAATTAGGAGAAATTCTCACCGAAAAACATATAGGAAAGCGCGTAGTCCGCGTTGCACCATATCGTAACGACACGACCAATTGCTATTACAAAGGTGCATCAATCGACGAAGTCGCCGTAAAATTAGACGCCATTAGGGACGATAAGTTGGAATTTTCTTTTGTAACAGGTGAAAGACCTACGAAACGCTACGTACCCCAAAAATGGAACGACGGAAACTGGGTAACAGTTGATACGCTTAGAGAACATCTTAAATAATTGGCCTAAAGGATATGTAATGAAACTATCGAGCTTGATCGCCGTTTTTGCCCTATCATTTGCGAGTGCCGATGTGTGGAATGGAGCTGACTATGTAAAAAACTCCACAGTCCAGAAAACTCATGCAGAAATGCTTCTCAGCGGCATTACACTTGTTGGAGATGAAGCGATTCTTGATGTGGGCTGCGGCGACGGAAGAATCACAGAACAGCTTGCAAAAGCCGTGCCGGATGGGTTTGTCGTCGGGATAGACCCAAGTGCCTCTATGCTCGAAAAGGCAGAAGCTCGATCATCTCATACCTTGCGCTTTTTGCAAGATTCTGCAGAGACCTTTACGTTAGAAGAGCGGTTTGATCACGCCATCTCCATTCACGTTATGCACTGGATCAAAGACCAAAAAGCCGCCTTAACAAATATACACCGCCATCTAAAGCCAGGCGCTCAACTGCATATTATTCTTGCTCCCTCTAAAAAGGGACTCCCCTTTCATGAAGCATTAATACGCACGCAGGACAACTGGAAAGACCATTTTACCGATTTTGTTAATCCCCAACAGGTTTTTGACATAGAGACCTATAGATCGTTTCTTGTTGAATCTGGCTTTCATATCGATGCCCTCCACTATGTCTACTGTAGAACACCCTTTGAGAGTAAAGATGCCTTTCGCAACTGGGTTAAACAGTGGCTTCCACAGCGAAAACATCTGCCGGAAGAGCTTCAGGAATCGTTTCTCGATGAGTTTATAAATCAGGTTGACTTTTCTCAGTACGGTGAATATGTTCTTCTCGTGCATGCAACGAGAATGTAACGTATGAAAAAATGGATTTTGTTAGCAGCACTTTTTGTGGCAACGCCGCTCTTTTCGGCAGATAAAACTGTGTTTGTAGCCATTCTTGCACGCAATAAAGCGCATGTTTTGCCGCGCTACTTACGCTGCCTAGAAAATCAAACCTATCCCAAAAACCTTATCACCATCTACATCAAAACCGACAATAACTCTGATAACACAAAAGAGCTTTTGCAATCTTGGGTAGCTCAAAATCGCCAGAACTACAAGCAGATTATTGTAGATGACACAAATGTAAAAGAAAACCACACCACAGACCCACACTATTGGGATACAGCTCGTTTTCAAACTCTTGCCCTTATCCGTAATAATAGCCTTAAAAAAGCTAAGGACTGTGACTACTATTTTGTGGCCGACTGCGACAACTTTATTGCCCCATCTACGATAGAAGATCTGGTACATAAGGATAAACCCATTATCGCCCCCCTGTTGAGGTGCATTCCAGAGCCAGATGATTACTACTCTAACTTTTTTTATCTTTGCAATGAAGAGGGCTACTATCGCGACCATCCTACCCATATTGAAATACTCGAACGAAAAAACGTAGGCGTATTTAAAGTAGATTTAGTGCACTGCTGCTACCTTGTAAACACAAAATACCTCAATAAGCTCAGCTACATTGATGGTACAGATGACTATGAGTTTATTATTTTTGCAAGATCTGCCCGAAAAGCAGGTGTAGAGCAGTACATCTGCAATGAAAAGGAGTATGGCGTTCAGGTCCATTTTTATAACGACGACATCTCACTTGCTGAAGAAAGACGCCGTCTTGAAGCCATTTTAACACTACCGTAAGAGATCACTCGGTGATTTAGAAAAGTGCTGATAGTCTTGACGGTCAGGCCAGCTGCCGCCCCATTCATAGCCGCGCGATGTGAAAGCACGGTAGCAGGCGTTATCCGGTGAATCGGTAATACCCCCAACATAATTTGCCGTGCGATCAAGGTAGTCTCTGCCGCCCGCAGGAAGGACCTTATCGCCCCTTACATAGGGATTTACAAGTGGGTTGATGTCAATGGCAATACCCCAGCTATGGTTTGAATAGACGCCAGGTGTTGTCGTATTTGGCCTAAAACAGAAGCAGGAGCTGTTGTTGGCGCTCATTGACCGGTTATCGTCAGCCCCATAAAGATCAACAATCTCCATACGTTCTATGGGAAAACGGTGCAGGAAGAGCTCTGCAAAAATTTCAATAAGTTCATCTGCAAGTTGGGCATGCACAATCATATGCCCAACTCTAACATATCCATCATAATCCCAGTGACTTACGCTAATATAAGAGAGGTCTTTTATTGGAACAGGACACTCCTCCTTCCACGAGAGACCCGTCATAAGCTCAGCGACTGCTGGGGGCACCTCTTGCTTCATGCCGAAGAAGTTTTGATCTGGTTTTGCACAAAATGATGAGCAAGTGAGTAGTATTAAAATAATAACTAGGTGCATAAAAATTCCGATTTTGTTAGATGAAGGGTAATAATCCTAAAAATGGCATAATATGGCAACGGTAATCATTCTTTTGGGCGCTCCTGGATCTGGTAAAGGCACAGTAGCTGCCGAACTCAGCAAACAGCGATCAATCCCCCACATATCTATCGGCGATCTGTTTTACGAAAACCTTAAAAATAAAACAGAACTTGGGCTCCATGCACAGCGCTATTTAGAAAAAGGGCAGCTTGTACCTGACGACCTTGTGCTTGATATAGTCTACGACCGCATTTCAAAGCCCGATTGCGAAAATGGCTATATTTTAGATGGCATTCCTAAGAATATAGCCCAGGTTCATGAGCTTGAAGACTATTTGCGCAACAAAGCCACAGTAGTTGCTGTTAAACTTAATGTGAATGATGAAACGGCCACTAATCGCCTCTCAAACCGCATGATATGCGAAAAATGCGGCCGCGTCTGGAGCAAAAATGGCCACTGTGAAATATGCCAAGGCGAACTCATACAGCGAAGCGACGATAAGCCAGATGCCATAAAAGAGCGCCTTAAAGTCTACCACGAACAGACGGAGCCTCTTGAGCATTTTTACAAGGATGCAGGCCAGCTCAAAGAAGTAGATGGCACCAAGCCTGTTGATGAAGTGCTTAAGGAAATACTAACCTTGGTCTAAAAGAATAAGATCAAGATCAACATCAAGAGCCTGTTGCAAAACTCGAGGCTCTTAATCTCTTAAGGCCTGAAGGGCC
>JAFEGT010000034.1:8931-13957 GCA_018239765.1 Verrucomicrobiota bacterium | reverse complement strand
ATATGACCTCGAAACAGCACGCAAGGTAATGCGCGAAGTACATGCCAATCGCATGCCAAAAACCCCAGAATTACCAAATTAAGGAATGTTATTCATGAGATCTAAACTCTCTATTGCCCTTGTGGCTCTCTTAGCAATGGTGCCAGCCTTTGCTGCAAAAAAACCATGCTGCGATCTATTAAAGAAAATAGACTCTACAACCACTCAAGATTTGATTGTGGACCAAACTACGCTCAACGTGGTAAACCAGATCAACCAAACAACGCTTGCAGACCTCGCTATTGACCAAGAGACGCTTGAAATAGTGGAACACCTAGTCGACTGCAGCTGTGTCTGCACTGTCATCAAACCAGAAGACTTTATGGATGATGAAGGTAATCTTACACAAACATACTACATCACAGAACCTGGTAGCTACTGTCTTGGAGCAGATGTTGCCTTTTTTCCGCTTGATGAATTTACTCCCGCCATTAACATTTTAGCCAATGATGTGCGCTTGGACCTTCGCGGATTTACGCTTAGCCAAGCTAACGATACGCCAAATGGCTATGGCGTGCAGATAGGTCAAGGATATAACTATGAAGATCCCGATGCCGTGCTCAAAAACATTACCGTAACCAATGGCAGCATCATCAACTTCACGGCTATAGGTGTCTTCTGCTACAACGGCAGCTTTGATGGGCCGACAGCAGAACTTGCGTTCGAAGACCTTCACTTCTTTAGCTTAAATATTTTGGATTGTGGATCTTCACCATCTTTTGACTTTGCTTCGGGTATTGATTTGGATTCTTCGGCGCCTTTAAATCCGACAGTCGTTGATCTTCCCGCAGCGTACAGAAACGTTATTGTTGAAAATTGCAACGTAAATAATTGCCTTGGCAATTCCGCCTTGCAGTTTTACACAGTAGATAACCTCGTGGTGCGTAATACCCAAGCAAATGACTTGTCTTCGACAGTAGATATCTTTGGTACATTTGCCCATCAATACTATGGGAGAAATATCCAGATGTTCGATTGTCAAGGAAATGGCACAAAGGATTTGGATCCAACTGCTTTGTTTTCTCAAGTAGCCGGACTTGACCTTGAAATTTCTGCCAATATCTATGTTGCAAACTGCCAATTTAATGACACATATGGCGAGGCAAATCTTATTGTACAAGGGGCTAATATCAGCTATAACTACAATGCTGTTTATGAAAATTGTCAATTTAACAATACTGTCGGCGGCCCGCTAGTTTCGTTTATTGTTGCCGGAGCGCATGCTTCTGCAGGGAGAGACAAACTTCAAGCTAATGGTATGAAGTTTATTAATTGTCAATTTAATGGCACAAGAAATAACACAACTGTAGCCTCGAGTAGATTTTCAGGGCTTGTGCAATGCTGTGGATTTCAAACAAGAGTCGATCGTAACTTAACATTTGAAAATTGCCAAGCTTGTGACACACGATCAGATTCACCTTATGTAAATATGGTAGCTGGATTTGAGATAGATAACTTTAACATAGATCACGATCCGGAATTTGGCGATGTTCGCAATGTAACTTTTTCAAACTGTGTTACTAGCGATATAAGCGGGGTGAATGATGCTGTAGGCTATGACTTTAGGGCTACAAATGCAACGTTTACCGGTAAGCAGTCAGTGATGACAAATATAGTTCTTGAAGATTGTATAGCAGAGCGTATTCAAGGGGGAACAGATTCCGGAGTTACAGCTGGAATAGCTGGTGCACTTTTTGATACATCATCAGTCGGTAGGACTGGGCTCTATTCACAAAATAATGATTATCTTATTAAAGGTTGTCGTATTTCTGATGTGCGTAGCACAAATGAAGATGGTAGCCCCTTATCTGCCGGTATAGTATTGCAATCAGTTACTCGGCCAGTAGTGCTACAAAATAGCGTAAGTGATTGTGATAGGGGGATTTTGCTTACGGGAATAGATGACAATCCTCCGGGCTTTAGCACTCTTGGCTTGATTCAGGAAAACGAAGTAGACAACTGCTCAATCTCTTGCTATCAAGATGATGCACCTACAACGTTAAGTGGGTGGGTAAGCAATACCGCCTTTAACTGCGGTGATGAGCCGACACAGTTTACCAACTACGACATCAACTTTGCAGGTGTTCGTCCGGTAGACGCCGGTACTTTAATTGCCTACCCAGTGGGCGGCAATAAGTACTACAACCTGTCGCTTGTACCATAAGCTCAAGCTCAAAAAGCCCGAGCAGGAGAACTCCTGCTCGGGCTTTTTTTATTTCTGCACTTTTGCGATCTGTTGTAGAGCCCTTGAGCTACCATAAATCACCCAAGGGCTCTACACGGTCAATAAACTATTTTGGTTTTTGCGTTGTACAAAAACACCTGGGAATGTACATTCAATTTTGCTGAATTGCCAAACCAGGAGCCTTTTGCAAAACTCGGGATCTTGGAAAAAACGATGATTTTGAGATAGTTTGCCAGCAATGTAGTTGCAGGCTCTGTCCCCGAGCCACATACTCTAATCGAGTAGGGCGAGGGACAGAGTGGCAAAATGTCTCAAAAGGGCGTTTTTTCCAATGACACGAGTTTTGCAAAAGGCTCCTAAACTACAGGAGATTTTTATGATAAAAGCAATCACGCTTGCAGCAGTAGCCGCAGGCTGTTTTTTACCACTACATGCTCAAGAGTATAACCTTAAAGCACATGAAAAGCGCATTAACGCCTATCATGACAAGATGAAGCAGGACGGAAAAGAGCTCTCAAAAGAGTTTCTTAAAGTGCATCAAGGCATGAAAAAAGGTGCCTACACATATGACCTCGAAACAGCACGCAAGGTAATGCGCGAAGTGCATGCCAATCGCATGCCAAAAACCCCAGAATTACCAAATTAAGGAATATTATTCATGAGATCTAAACTCTCTATTGCCCTTGTGGCTCTCTTAGCAATGGTGCCAGCCTTTGCTGACAAAAAACCATGCTGCGATCTATTAAAGAACATAGACGCTACAACAACTTACGACCTGTTTGTAGACCAAACTACGCTTAACGTGGTAAATCAAATCAACCAAACAACGCTTGCAGACCTCGCTATTGACCAAGAGACACTTGAAATAGTGGAACATCTTGTGGACTGCAGCTGTATCTGCACTGTCATCAAGCCAGAAGACTTTATGGATGATGAGGGTAATCTTACACAAACATACTACATTACAGAACCTGGTAGCTACTGCCTTGGGGCAGATGTTGCCTTTACACCAGTTGATGAGTTCACACCTGCCATAAACATTTTAGCCAGTGATGTACGCTTGGACCTTCGCGGGTTTACGCTTAGCCAAGCTAACGATACACCAAATGGCTATGGTGTGCAGATTGGGGAAGGCTATTTTTATAACGATCCCGATAATGTGCTAAAGAACATCGCTGTACAAAACGGTAGCATCACAAACTTTACTGGCATCGGCCTCTTCTGTTATAACGGTAGCTTTGATGGGCCAACAGCAGAACTTGCGTTCGAAGACCTTCACTTCTTAAACTTAAACATTCTTAAATGTGGATCATCGCCCTCTTTTGACTTTGCTTCGGGTATTGATCTTGATTCGGTTGCAGATATAAGCCTGTATGACCTGGATCTACCAGTTGCCTACAAAAATGTGATTATTGAAAACTGTCATGTGAATCAATGTCTAGGCGCTGCGGCAGTCAATGTGTATACGTGTGATAATCTCATTATTGAGAATACTCAGGCAAACGACGTTGCAAGTGATAGCGCTGTATTTGGATTTACGGCCGCCTATTTTATTGTGGCGCGTAATGTACAGATGTTTGATTGTCAGGGGAACAAAATTACCTCTCTTGATGAGGGTCTCGTTGGATCGCAAATAACATATTCCACAAACGTTTATTTGAAAGATTGCCAGTTCAATGACTCTTTTGGTGAATCGGGCTTTGTTATAGGCAATATTATCTTATCGAATAATCAAAATGCCATTTATGAAAATTGTCAGTTTAATAACCCTAGGGGAGGGGACTCAGCTGTTATCATCAACGGCGTTCACCTCTCTGATGATCCCTTTCAACAGACATCATCTAACGGTGTAAAATTTCTCAATTGCCAGTTTAATGGCGCTCGAGTTTCGCCCAATAATCCTCTGTCAAGCCAAGTTACAGGCATTTTAGCCTTTCCTCAGCGAAATATGGTATTTGAAAACTGCCAAGCGTGCAATAACGTTAATGAAGCATTGTCGGACGCTTTTGGATTTGGGCTTGGAACAAATGCACAAGATCCTCTGCCTCCATTTGCAAATAGTGCGAACATAACATTCATTAACTGTGTCGTAAGCGATATTGAGAGCAGCCGGCAATCCATCGGCTACCGTCTATTCACTTCGGCATTTAATAGATTTGGTCAGCAGTCAACACTTTCCAATTTAGTATTTGAAGGATGTATTGCAGAAAGAATAGTGAGCAGCTCAACATCTCAAAGAGTGGCAGGTATTTTTACTGGGCTTGGATTGGTTGTTTCAGGGCCATTTGCAGAGATGTTTAATGTGTCAATTGACGGCTGTAGAGTCTCTGATGTGCGAAGCAATCAGCAAGAGCCGAGTGACTTATCTGCAGGTATTTTATGTGAATTTGCAAAGCGACCAACCATCATCAATAACAGTGTGAGCGATTGTGATAGGGGTATTTTATTGACTGGATCTGATTCGATCTTTCCTTCGAATCTCTTTCAGTTAGCGGCAACTGAGGCCGATGCACTTCAGCTTCCGCCTGTATTTATTAATTTGAAGACGATTCCTGCTTCATCGCCTCAACAGGATTTTGGTAATCTCACTCAGGGGAACAATGTATTGATTGCGCCGAGCGGGGCCACTATTGATCTTAATAGAGATTATATACGGCCTCCAGTGGATTTAAACACACTTGGCTGGCAGCCTGGCGATCAGATCTTTTACGATTGCAACGGGGGTAATCCAATCTCAAATCTGGTATGCGGCACAACCTATTATGCAATAGTCTACATACCTGGATATAGCCAAAATGGCCT
>JAFEGT010000034.1:5864-8891 GCA_018239765.1 Verrucomicrobiota bacterium | reverse complement strand
GATGCTGGTACTTTAGTTGCCTACCCAGTGGGCGGCAATAAGTACTACAACCTGTCGCTTGTTCCGTAAGCGTACCTAAAAAGCCCTAGCAGGAGAACTCCTGCTAGGGCTTTTTTTATTTCTAAATTATTAACTTTTTTGCAGTAATTTTCTTGCTTCTTCTGCACTGATTCGCTCATTGGGATCAACGCGCAACATTTTGAGAATCAGTTCATCTAGGTGATCAAGTTCTTTATTTTGGGGCATCGCTTTTTGATATGCCTCTTTTACCATGGCATCAGTAAGGTCTGCATTTAGTGTCAGTTGTGGTTTTGCCCCCAGCAACGTATTATAGCGAAGCTTGAAGAGCATGATGCCTGCAGACCAGATATCTGCTTTACTTGTAAAGGGCTGCTCCTTAATCCACTCAGGAGGTCTGTAGGCCGGGGTCACCTTAGTGTCGCCTATCATTTCCTTATTGGTTGTTGTACCAAAATCAGTAATGGCAAACTTTTCGATTTCGCCTTCAGCATTGTGGCGAACAAGCATATTTGCCGGCTTAATATCTCGATGAATAAAGCCATTTTGATGTAGGGCTGCAAGAAATTCTAACAAAATAACGCCTGCTTGTTGAAAGAGCTTTTCTCTTTTTTCAGCTGGTATCTCTTTTTTCAGCTCCATTTCAAGGTCATTATCAAAGGGCTCTACAAACATCGCTTGTGTAGTCTTGGAATAGACAGTGGGTATGTGGGGCACGCCTTGATCCTGAAGGCTCTGCATGAGCCGTGCTTCTCGAAGAATGGGGGGAAAGGGTGGAAGTTGCGGGGTGTTTTTATTGTCGGCTTTCGTCTCTTGCATCTGTACGCTTTGCATCTGTGACACTACCTGCAACTGTACTCGTTGCATCTCTATTTTGCCAACGGGGTTCGCTCCTGCATAGAGTGCGCCATGAAAGCGGTATTCTTTTTCAACGCCAGTTGCAGCTGTTTCAGCTCCTTTAGCAACGATAAGTAATTCCTGTCGCCCCTGATGGGTAATATATTCAAGAGCAATCTGATCATCGACAAAGAGGCTGATATCTTGTCTGCTATCGATATGATCAATGGCCTTTCGTAGCGCCTCATCGGAAACATTTTTCAAAATGCTTTTCATGGCGTGGAGCTGGATCTTCTTTGCCTCTTCTTTGTCAAGCTGGTAATTTAGCTGCTCCGCGATTCCCTGTTCTATTGCTTCGCGCGCAAGCTGATTGGATGATTTTTCTTTGCCACCACCAGCTTTTTGAATGCCAATACGCTGTAACGCTACGTCAAGCGTTTCGGCTTTTTTTGCTCTGTTAATTTTTTGCACAAAATTTTGCCGCTCACCCCAAGCGGGGTTAATTTTTGCAAATATATTTAAAATGGTTTCCTTCGCCTTTGTGGGTGATTTGGGACTACTGCTCGGTTCAGACCAGCGAGAAAAACTTTCCTCAAAAAAATCCCTGAGTTTATCCATCATTGGGCGCGCTCCATTTTTTCTCCTTATAGCCACTAAATCATTTATTTTGCAAAAGGGGCTTTATCTAATAGGTTCGCGGGATTCGCCTTCGCGGTCCATGAGGCTGCCGTAGCGGTGATAGTCGTATGAGAGCGCAACTTCGCGTACGTAGTGGATAAGCTCAAGGCGGCCATGAAGTGAGGGGATGTCTCTATCTAGATCGCGAATGTGGGGAGCGTCGCTTGAAAGCTCATTTAAGGTGCAAAAGCTCCAGCCAAAGGCTAAAAAGAGCTTTTCAAGCGGCCCTTGACGAAAGAGCTTGCGATGCTGCCTAAAGCTTGCAGCGCACGTAACCCTGCAGCCAGCTGTACGCGCTGCTGCCAGCACCAAAAAGAGGTCAAAGAGAGAGTCCTTATCTTGAAAGAGCACCGTGACCTCTTCGTGCGGTTTGTAGGAGAGTATATTGTCTTGGCCCGCGAGGTACCGAAGTGTGCGAGGCTTGGTAAAGTAGTTATCCCACCAAAAGGCCATAGAGGATGCTGCCTTATAAAAATCGGCGCGCTCCTTTTGTGTAACACCAAGCTGCAACAGCGCCGCCTCTAAGTCTACAATATCATCAGAGATAGTATGCAGCCCAAGAGCTGGAATGTTGTGGCGATCTGCAAGCTGTAATAGGTAGTTTGGTCCGCCCACTTTCATCCCGAGGCCAAAGCTTGATGCTTTGCAGCCACCAAAGGGCTGGCGGGCAACGATGGCACCCGTGATGGCGCGGTTTATATAGAGGTTGCCAGCTTGGATGTTTGCCTTCCAGTACTCATGTTCACGAGGGTCAAGCGAATGAAGGCCTGCCGTAAGACCGTAGGCAGTGCCATTGGCAAATTCTACTGCCTGCTCAAGGTTTTTTGCACACATAACAGCAAGGACAGGTCCAAAAAGTTCTGTCTGATGCATAAAGCTGCCAGGCTTTACGCCAAGTTTTATGCCAGGGCTCCAGAGCTGCGGATTATGAGCATCTTGCTTTGGTTCAAGAAGCCAGCTTTCGCCCTCATCCAATGTCGTAAGAGCTTTTAAAAGATGAGGTGATGCAGGGCGTATGAGGGGATTTACCACTGTAGCTAAGTTGTGGGCAGATCCCACAGCAAGGCTAGAGGCAGCATCCACAAGCTGACGCCTAAAACTTGGGCTGTTGTAGAGCTCTTCATCTAAAATAAGCAGGCTGAGTGCGCTACATTTTTGTCCCGCATAGCCAAAGGCAGACTGTACGGCATCTTTGATCGCAAGGTCTTGATCGGCAATTTTTGTAACGATAAGGCTGTTTTTGCCGCCAGTTTCGGCAAAGAGTTTAAGATTAGGACGCTTCTCTAAAAAGCTTTTTGCAGTAGCTGTCGAGCCAGTTAAAATCACGGTGTCAATACGAGGGTCTAAAACAAGTTGCCAGCCTACAGGATCATCTTTACAGGTGATAAACTGCAGCACCTCTTTAGGAATGCCCGCATCCCAAAAGGCCTGAGCGAGGAGAAAGCCACATAAAACAGCTTCCGGGGCCGGCTTAAAGATGACGCTATAGCCTGC
>JAFEGT010000034.1:0-5799 GCA_018239765.1 Verrucomicrobiota bacterium | reverse complement strand
GTTTTGGCATGGGCGTGAGTAGTGGCATCTTTGGTGTAGTAGTGTACAAAGTCTATCGCTTCAGAAAATTCTGCGTCAGCTTCGGGAATGTTTTTCGCTACTTCCTGCATCATCGCACCCAAAAACTTTTTTCGGTTTGAGGATAAAATGGTAGCGACTCTTTGGAGCATCTCGATACGTTCTGAAAGTGGCACTTCTGCCCAAAGTGGTGCATGTTTGTGGGCAAATTCTAGGGCAACATTTGCCTGATATTCCTGTGCTAAAAAGTGGGTGTGAATTTTACATTCAGGGCGTGATGGGTCAAAGCCTTGTGCATGTTCAGATGAGACAAGTGTGTGGCCGCCAATACAAAGTGTGACTTCATTATACTGCACCTTCCAGTGGTCGGCTATTTCTCGCGCAAGCTGCTGGTTTTGCGGCAGGCTAAAATCGGTATCTGGCACATTTATGGGGGCCTTTTCTGTTTTATGACCACGCCGCGGTATAGTAGAGACCGTATCACTTGCCATGCAAGAAGCATAAAAAAGCTCCTGCTGCTCGCGCCATGCCATCGATGTGGTTTTAAGGCCAAAAAGGTGCGTAAGAAAGTTATTAGGCGCGGTATTTTCATCGAGGCGGCGCATAAGATAGGCAATAGCATTATGGAACTGATCTTTTTCTGCGCAGGGGACATACAAAAGAACACTATTCCAAAAATTTGGCATCACACGTGCAAGGTGAGGAGCCATTCCTGCGAGCATCTCGATAGTAACATGCGCCTCTACTGCATGCTCTTTTGCCAGCACCATAGCATAGGCTATATCAAAAAGGTTGTGACTGCCAATACCGAGATTAACCACTTTTGCATGCTGCATACCATAGTGGATCATCTTTTTAAAGTTGGCGTCGACAGAGTCTTTGTTTTTGTAGGTAGCTTGTGGCCATTCTCGTATCGAAGCTTCAACACGCTCCATGCCAAGGTTTGCCCCTTTTACGATTCGTATCTTTATAGGGGCGCCTTTACGTTCGATGGCCCATTCGGTAAGTTGCTTTTGGAGCTCAAAGGAGTCAGGAATGTAGCTTTGTAGGGCAATGCCGGCACTGCACTGTAAAAATTCTGGCTCAGAAAGCACCTCTTGAAAGAGCTGTACGGTAAGGCGCAGGTCTTTATACTCTTCCATATCCAAAGTTACTTGCTTGCCATGCTTCATAGCAGCTCTATAAAGCTGTCTGAGCGCGCTTTTTAGCCGTCTGAGGGTGTTGTCGTAGGCGACAAGTGAAAGTTGGCTTTTAATGCTCGATACCTTTACAGAGATCACATCGACATAAGGGTTTGCAAGGTCTTGTATGTTTTGCTCAAGCCTCGCTTCGGCTTCATGTTCGCCTAAAATAGCCTCGCCAAGGCGGTTGAGGTTTACCTTTAGCGGTTTTAAAGATGCCAACCGTTCATCAAGTTTTTCAGCAGGGGCAATCACTTCGCTCAGCTGACTTTGTACAAATTTTTGGATAAAGTGGGCGGATGTCTTTGGAAAAAGCCTTCCTCCATAGCCTAAAAAGCCTACTGCACAGCGTTGCCACCAGGTAAAAAAGGTAGGGATGCCGTAGTGAGAAAGGAGATAGAGCATCTGATCGATAAGCCGCTTAGAATCCTGCGTACGAAAGCAGCTGTCGAGCATAAGCGAGATAAAGGACTTGCCTCGATGATCCTGCATCATTCTGCCAAGTTCTTGCTCTCGCATTTTTTCTGAGCGCGTTTGAGCTTTGGTTGCAGCCTCTAACAGTGTTGCTGCAAGGTCTTGAGCAAGTTCAACCCGTTCGTCAATCACAGTCAGCAGCTCCCGCTGATACATTTCTCTCGAGAACTGCTGAATCATCAGGAATCCAGGTCTGTTCTTCTATAAGGGTTTTTATCTGCCTGTCAGCCTTTTCAACGTCAATCGTGTTGGGGATTTTATCTGCTCCGAGAAAGTGATAGACTCTAATGTCTTCTACGCCCATATCATCAAGTGAGTTTTGCACTGAGTAGAGGTTATAGAGAAGGTCGTCAACAAAAAGTACCTTGTCGGGCATAAAGCCTACTGTATCTAAAAAGGCTTCCAAAACATCGCCCTTGCTGTAGCCTCCGGTAAAGATAATGCCATTTTTACATACAGGAGAGGGGCCTTTACCATTTACCTGGGTAAGCGTGCAGTCGCTAAAGAGCGTGCTGAACTCAATAGAAAGTCGTGCAAGGTCGTTAACTCTCCAGTCAGGAACAGAGCGGATTTTGCCAAAACCTGTAACAGCAGTGGCTGTAAGAGCTATTATGGGGATGTTTTTTGCTTTACAGTGGTTTATAAATTCTACTGCGCGAGGGTCGATGAGGCGAGTGCCTTCCTGGAGCGTGACAAGACTTGAAAGATTGGCATGTTCTTGCTGAGAAAGGTGGCTGCCATATTTTTGGCGTAGCTCCCAAAGGAGGCGCTGGTTTGGCAGGCGCATGATGGCATCTTTGGGTTCTATCAGAACGCGGTCTACATCCAAAACGACGAGGCTTTTTTCTGTAAAAGACTCTACAACGCTAAAAAAGGGCTGAAAGGAGTCTGCTCTATAGAGGGCAGATGACAGCGATGCCATCTGCACAAGAAGAAGGAAAAGGAGCTTATTTAAGCGCATCGATTGCCTTGAGATAATTGGGTTCGCTTGTAATTTCGCCTACAAGTTCTGTATAGATCACATTGTCGTTTTCATCAACAACAACTATAGAACGTGCAGCAACACCAGCAAGCGGCCCATCTGTAATCAGGATACCGTAGTCTCTTGCAAAATCTTTCGTGCGAATCATAGAGAGAGGAATGATGTTACTTAAGCCATCCGCCTCGGTTACTCTTTTTTGAGCAAAGGGAAGATCTGCCGATACAAAGATAATCGCGGCGTTGGGATTTTTCTTTGCCTCTTCGTTAAGCTTACGTGCAGATAGAGCGCAGACGCCAGTATCTAGGCTTGGTACAATAGAAATGAGCTTGCGCTTACCTTTAAAATCGCTGAGGCGCATGTCTTTAAGGTCTGTGGAGGTGAGCAAAAAGTCGGGAGCTTTACTTCCGATTTTTGGTAGGGTGCCGTTGGTGTGTATTTCGTTGCCTTTGAGTGTTACTGTAGCCATGATGTTCTCCTGTTTTTGGCTACTCTATCAGGTCATCTCTCGGGTGTAAAGAAAAAGGGTTCTTAATCTTGATCTTGATCTTGATCTTAATCTATTTATTTACGCGCTTTGCTTAAAAGAGAATAAGATCAAGATCAAGAATTTACTCCTTTTCTTCCAAATGGAACTTGTGGAGGAAGCGATGGATGATTGGCGCCATGACTATGGCAATGATAACTAAAAAGAGCGTGCCGGAAAAGAGCGCGTAGGCACCTGCGAAGATTTTGGCGCTTGCGTTGTGAAGTTCACTCACAGGTCCCATGCCTGAAAGAATCATGGCAGCATTTTCAAAGGCATCAACCCATGGCATGCCCTCAAAATGTCGATAGCCCACCATCCCAATAAGTAGCGCCAAAATGGTGATGAAAAGGCCTATAAGGCTGTTGCGGAGCAGCTTTTGTATAAATTGCCGTTGTGGCATCAGTGGTTTCATGTTAACCTGAGTTGCGTCTGTACAGCTTCTACAGCGCGGTTTATCGTAAGGTTTTTACCTATGAGTTCACCAAGCTTTGATGATGTAGGGCAGAAGCTTGCAGAGCTTCTACTCTGCCTAAGCCGAGGATAGACAAGAGCCTGCATTGTAACAAGCTTTTTTTCGATGGCGATAAGTGCCTGGCTGTGGCACTGCTGCAAGGCCTGGATTTTTTTGCAGTAGCCTTTAGCAATACCTAAGAAGAAGGAATTTTTGGCGATCATACCACTTAAGTCATTCTCTTTTCGTGCCTGTTCCCAGAGCTCTTCGAGCTCGCGGTCGAGAAAATTGGCAACATATTCTGCAATTTCTATGGCGCTTTTGGTACCCACGAGCTCTAAGTAGATCCAGCCGCTTGCACGAGAAAAGATGCAGCTTACAAAAAACGTATCCAAAATTTTGGCAATAGCACGCATCTTGGCAGACTCTTTTTTCTGCTTCAGCACCCGTATAAGGTACATTTTTTCTTCATTATCGCCGATGTTGGCGCTGTCGATGCTATGTTTTAAAAGAAGCTCACGCGACTTTATGAGCGCAAGTTCCGCCTCATGAGGGTTGCTGCTGGCTGCAAGGGCCATAAGCTTTTCTACTTTTCGTAAAACCGCATTATCTTCAACCTCTTGCTCGAGCTGACCATCATCAAGGCAGGTAGTGGCAGCTTGTACTTCATCGTCCCATCGGAGTCTGTGGCAGATAGTTTTAAACTCTAGGCCATGAGGCATGATGCCGGCGCCATATTCGATAAATGCCAAGTAGTGGGCAAGCTCGTGGCGGATAATGTCGTGAAGCTGCTTTTTTGGTACATGCATCAGCCGCTCATGAAAGCCAAGTTCATAAAAGTCTGAGGCAAAATAGCCCAGCATTGCCTTTGTGTTGTAGATAACGATCTTTATGGGGTAGGAAACTGTGCCGCTTTTGTTATAAAAGCGCTCGCCATGCACTTTAAGGCCCACTTCTTGGGTTAAAATGATTTTGAGCGTGCGCTTAATTTCGGCAATAAACCGTATGATTTTTTCTGAATAGATAATCACGGGTTAATAGTGTTAAATTGGGCATTCGGGCATATTTTTTGGATTACATCCATGGTAGGAATCCCCTGACGTACTGTGCCAGTAGCATTTTCACACAGCACAATGCTTACGATATCTTGATAGGAAGCACTTGCAGCAACTACCGACACAAGCGCACTCGTAAGCGGCGGCACTGCCGGATTAAAGGCGGCATTTTCTACGTAGGATCCGCTAAAAATTCTGCCATCTTTAAGCTGAAGTGCAACACCAGATGGGCACTTTGAATAGGGGGCGTAGGAGCTTACTGCTGCTTGTCTTGCCCGCTCATAGAGGTTTAGCGAATTTGGAATTGGCATAGGGGAAAGTAGGCCTCCCTGTACGCCCAAATCGCCAGGGCCAAATGCTTCTGGAAGGAGCTGACCGAGTGTATAGAGTGGTTTTTGCGGGATAAGGAAGTTTATGTCGCTTGCTCGCATCCCTGGCTGGTTGCCAATTTCATTCAAAAATTGACGGCAGCAGCCACAAGGGGCAGCAGAGAGTGCCATCTTGGTGATATACTGCTCGCCATGGTTGCGTGCATTAATTGTCATAAACTGCTCGCCATGTATGGTAGCTGGGAGGTCGCCAAACTCGAGGTTAACACCAAGGTAGATATTGCCGCTTAAGCCAAGGCCAACAACGCCAACCTTATAGTCAGAGATAGGAGGTCGAGCAAAAAACTGCGCAATAGGCACAAGCTCTTGAAGGAGTCTGTCAATGGTGAGGCCGGGATTTTGCTCGAGGATGGTTGTTACTTGATAAGATGATATAAAAAATGGATTGCCGACAACCTCACGGATTGTTTTTTCTAATTTTACACTATCGATTTGCGCGGTTTGTGGGGGATGCAGTCTTATGCATAGATGAGCTGGTGTGATCATAGCGTTTTCCTTAATCAAGATGACATGCCATTTTAGCGATGTTCAGCATTCTAGACAATGTTGACAAAATTAAAAAATAACAGGATGGGTAGGATCGGGCAGGATGCGCATGATAGTTTTATGAGGCCTGAAAGGCCGATATGTCATAGCCTAGAGAGCCTCTAGCAAAACTAAGCGCAACTGACTTCAGGCTAAAGGCCTGGGTTATAAGAGCCTAGGGCAACGCCCTAGGTTTCA
>JAFEGT010000033.1 GCA_018239765.1 Verrucomicrobiota bacterium | reverse complement strand
AGGCGCTATGGCAAGCCAGCCAGTGTTGGCAAAGTCCCCTCCAATAAGAAAAAAGAGGTTGATCATGATACCGCCGGCAATCGTAAGCCAGAGACCAAGAGAGTTTAGAAATGGAAAAGCAAGATCACGCGCACCTATTTGTAGTGGTATAATCCAGTTCATCAGGCCAAAAAAGAGCCCCATAGTAACAAAGAAGACCATGATGTCGCCATGAGCGGTAAAAATCTGCTGGAAGTGATCTGGAGTAAGATAGCCTTCAAAATCGGCCCCCATCGCCTGCTGCAGCCACACCATGCCAGCATCAAGCATTCCGCGAACAAACATAATAGCTGCAAAGATCATGTACATGGTGCCGATCTTTTTAGGATCGGTTGTTGTAAGCCATTCATGCCAAAGCCAGCTCCAACGCTTTGTTTTAGTAAGGTAGACGGACGCCCCAAGAATCATAAGGAATATTGTAATCGTCGCACCGACTGTGTACCAGACGTGGGGAAGTGACTGCTCTGTTATCTTTCCAAAGAGATTCATGGTTCCATGTACTTCATTACTATTTTATGAAAGAGGTCCTTTTCTACAGATGAATAGAGGGTAACCGGATCATGTATCGATCGCTTTACCAATGTATTGTACGTTTCGTCATTAAGCGACTGCTTGGATTCTTTGGCCTTCTTAACCCAGGCATTAAAATCTTTTTGGCTGCAGGACTTTGCCATAAAGGTCATATCGGCATAGCCATCGCCATTAATTTCTACAGCTCTTCCGCGATACTCCCCTGGTCCATCTGCCATGATATGCAGTTTATTCATCATCCCAGACATTGCATAGCGCTGACCACTCATCTCAGGCAACCAGAATGAGTTCATGGGAGCGCCGTCGGCTGTCATGGTAAACTCAACTGGTGTCTCTTCAGGAAATTGGAGGAAATTGAGTGAGGCAATACCTTGCTCAGGATAGATAAATAGCCATTTCCAGTCCATTGCCACCACCTGTATGTGGAGAGGCGGTTTATTGCTCTGAATCGGACGAGGCGGATCGAGTCTATGAGCGGCATTCCATGTGATTACGGACATAATAGCGATAACAATAGAAGGCACAATCCAAAGTAAAAGCTGCAAAGATGAACTTTGAGGCTCATCTGATTCATCAATAGTTTTGTAACGATTTTTCCATGCTGTTGCTAAAAGCCAGACAAGCGTCGGCAAAATGATGACAAGCATCCAAGCGATATTTTCACGTATGAGTTTAAGTTCTTCTAACGCAATAATGCCCTTAGGATGCGTTACAAGCGTGGTTGGATTGCTCAGTTCATAGTAGATCCCTACTATAAACGCTGCAACGGCAAGTAAAATTAAGCCAATTTTTGTTTTTCCCATATGCAGCCCTCTTTATCCCGAAACGGGAATTTAGAGCAAGTGCACTCTTGATCTTGCATTTCTGAACTCAGAGAAAAACAGATTAAGATCAAGATTAAGAGTAAGATTAAGAATAAGACACTCCCGGATGGGAGTGTTGAATAATAGCCCAGGTCACCGTAGGTGCCCTGGGAATCAAAAAATTGGAAAAATCGCACTCCCGAAGGGAGTGCTGCAATCGAATTTATTTCCAAAGATATTTCAAATCGTAAGTAATGTTATGCTGCTCAAGCAGAAGCAAAAATTCATCTTGAAAACTGCGTCCTTGATGATGTTCTTTTTGATTTAGTATATATTGGACTACCGTTTCGCGTTTGGATTCACTGACGCTGAATGCTCCATATCCTTCTTGCCAAGCAAAATTTTTTCCAGCCGGGTGGGTTTTATGCATCCACTTAGAGGAAGCGACCTTGACATTTCGTATAACTTCAGCAAGAGCCATGGTAGGAGGTATTGACGCCAATACATGAATGTGATCAGCCATACCACCCACCTGCAAACATGCGCAATCTTTTATTTTAAAAGCACCAGCAATAAATGTGTGTAGAGGCTCTTCTAGCGCTGATGGAATGCATAACATTCGATCTTTAGTAGACCAGACTATATGGTAATAAAGTTGAACATAGGTATGTGCCATTGTTGTCCTTGCAGCACTCTCTTCGAGAGTGCATTTTTTTTCTAACCCTATTCCCAGGGCACCTACGGTGACCTGGGCTATTATTCTACACTCCCATCCGGGAGTGTTTCTCAAGTTTGGACATTTCGATTGGCCGCTAGGCCTCTGTAGTGCCGGTGCAAGCTTGCACCGGCACTACAGAGAGCTTCGCTCACCGGTTATCACTCGTTAAGCCAAATGTCCAAACTCAAGTTATTACGTTACCAATAAACGAGTCTATGCTAGTGGGTTTAGAGATGCAAGATATAAACTTCAGACACTCTCAAAGGGAGTGCTGCAGATGGTTACACAATCATGTCGGGAACGACAGGTTCATCAGCCGGTTCAGAATTGTCGCAAAGACAGGTGAAGGCACAGGAACTGATAATACCACAAGCTGCACCAACGCTGCAAAGAACTGCTCCTTGAACAGAAAATCCATCGTCAGAAAAAATGGATGCATAGATATCATAGCCGCCCCAAACCACGAATCCAACAGCAGCGGCAGCAAAAACAGCGCCAACAACAGCTGTTACCTTAGCCGCTGTTGTACAGGGCTGATCTTCTTGTCGAGCTTCATGCCACGATAGTACGTTACCAGAACCTCTACTTGATGCAATACAGCAACACATATCGTAATCCTATTTATTATGAATAAATTCTACCTGATAGGCAGGAATGCCGCGTACAAAGTCAGCTGCTGCCATCTTTGGTTTACCTTCAAGTTGGATTGTAAGAAGACGCAAAACATCCATGCCACATGATACCGTGAGCTCCTTTGGCTCTACTGCCTCAATAACTTCAGCGCTATAGATTTTGAGTCGTTTTTTTTCACCGCGAATGATCACTTCGCACCAGGCTCCCGGCTGTGGGGCAAGAGCGCGAATCTGATTGTTGATCTCACGGGCGGGCTTCATCCAGTCGATACGACACTCTTCTACAGTGATTTTGTTGGCAAGTGTCGCTTCTGTATGATCCTGCACAATAGGTTTAACTGTGTTGTTCTGAAAATCATCAAGAACTTTAAACATACAGTCGATACCAAGTAGACAAAGAGCATCGGCAAGCTCCCCACAATTCATAGTTGGAGGAATTGTAAAGGGCGCGGAGGCTAAAACATCACCCGCGTCCATTTTTTTGACGAGCTTTATAACGCTGACGCCTGTTTCTGTATCACCATTCATAAGGGCGCGCTGAAATGGAGCCGCTCCTCTATATTTTGGCAAGAGACTGTAATGAACGTTGATTGCACCTAATGGACAGGATGCTAAAAGTGCCTCTGAAAGAATCTGACCGTAGGCTACAACAACAAAAAGATCGGCGTGGAAGCCTTTAAGCTGTTCGATGAATTCCGGAGTAGAAGCCTTTTCTGGCTGTAAAACTGGGATATTGTGTGCTTCGGCATATGTTTTGACTGGTGGCGGCGTAAGCTTCAGTGAACGGCCTTGCGGCGTGTCGGGCTTTGTAACAACAGCCACAACATCCACCTTTTTTTGTACAAGCGCATCAAGTGTCTTTGATGCCATCTCTGGCGTCCCAAAAAATACAATCTTCATAGATATGCCATTAAAAAATTAACAGGATATGCAGGATCGGGCAGGATAGGCAAGATAAAAAATTAAGATTTTTTGATCTATCCTGTTTATCCTGCCGCCGAAGGCGATCCTGCCTATCCTGTTTTAAATCTATGCCTTAACAGGCGTGTCCAGCTCAAGCTCTTCAGGATCTTTTTCACGCAAGGTGATGCCAGCATGGTCAATAAGCCCACGCTTTGATGTGCGGCAAAATTCTACCCAGTGCTTAATTTCAGGAATCTGCTCGATCTGGCTTTCAATAAGCTCTAAAGCCTCTTGAAGGCGAAGGCCTGAGCGATATACCGTTCTAAACGCCTGTGTAAGTAGCTTTCTTGTTTCAAGCGGCACATTGTTGCGGCGAAGCCCAACGAGGTTTAGACCACCAAGATGATATGGACTTCCAGCACCAATTGTAAATGGCGGCACATCGTGGGTAACGCGGCTCATGCCACCTACCATTGCATAACGGCCGATGCGCGAAAACTGATGCACAGCAGAAAGTCCGCCAATAACCGCAAAGTCATCAACAGTTACATGGCCGGCAAGAGTAGCATTATTTGACATAATGACGCGGTTGCCAATTTCACAGTTATGTGCAACGTGGCAATAGGCCATAATGAGGCATCTGTCGCCAACTTTCACTATAGTGCCCTCTCCACAGGATGCATTTACCGTTACAAACTCGCGAATCTCTGTATGCTTGCCAATCTGAACGTAGGTAATTTCACCCTTAAACTTCAAATCTTGCGTCTTTGTTCCAATAACAGCGTAGGGCCAAATAATTGATCCTTCACCTACTGTTGTATGTCCATCAAGAAGAGCATGAGCTTTGATGACAACGTTATCGTCTAGACGAACGTTTGGTCCAATAATAGCATAGGGACCGATTTCGACGTTTTTGCCGATTATTGCATTCTTATCAACGATTGCTGTTGGGTGTATATTCATATGTTGTCTTTTTCCATAAATGCAAAAGCGATTTCAGCCTCTGCAGCAATTTTATCCCCTACCATAGCTTGAACCGCTATTTTGCCACCTTTACTCGAAAAGTGAAGTCCTTCTGCGCGCAAAAAGAGCACATCGCCGGGTCGTGCTGGATGACGAAACTTTGCATTATTGATGTTGAGCAACACCGCTATTTTATCGGGATTTGATCGAAGATGCAAAAGTACCCCGCCGGTCTGTGCAAGAGCTTCTAATATGAGCACGCCAGGCATAATTGGTGCACCAGGAAAATGCCCCTGAAAAAAAGCTTCGTTTATTGTGAGGTTTTTTTGACCAACGATCGTTCCTTTTTCTAGATCCAGCTCGACGATTCTGTCGACCAGTAAAAAAGGATACCGATGTGGTAAAATCTTCATAATCTCTTTAGTGTCCAAAACACGGTTAGAGACTGTTACAGGAGTTGTCATTACCTATTCTCCAAAGAAAGTTGTGAGTAGAGTTTTTGAGCAAAACGAAAATTGGCAGGATGGCCCGAACGAATGGCAATAATGTGAGCCTTGCATTGAATTCCAATCAAGGAAAGGTCGCCAACCATATCCAACACCTTGTGGCGTACCATTTCGTCTGGGAAAAACAGTCCATTTTTCGAAATTACTGCTTCATCTTTGACAACAACAGCGTTGTCTAGGCTTCCGCCTTTAATAAGTCCACGGTCCATCAAAAAAGAAATCTCTTCATACAGCGCAAAGGTGCGACATGGAGCAAGCTCTTTTGTAAAGCTTTCGGCCGTGAGTGCTAAAGAAAAATATTGACTTCCAAGCGCTTTTGTCTGCGGATAATGAAGCGTATAGCTTAATCGATACTCATCTGATGGAATGGCAACGAGGTGCACATCACCCTCAGAGTGATAAACCGGATTTTGTAACGATACAATAGTCTTTGTTGCTGACTGCTCAACAATACCTGCCTGATGAATCATATCGACAAAAACATCGCTACTGCCATTGCCAGCAGGTGGTTCATGTGCAGATAGCTCGATACAAAGATTGTCAATTTCATAGGCGCGAACAGCAGCAAGTACATGTTCAACTGTGTAGATGCGAACGTCGTTGATAGCAAGGTTTGTGCTTCTGGAGGTGTCAAAAACATACTCCACCGCCGCCGGAATTATAGGCTCACCCGGAAGGTCAATACGTTTAAAGTAAATACCCTCCCCGATTTCTGCGGGAATAAAACGTATGAGAACATCATGGCCTGTGTGTATACCCACGCCTGAATATTCTACTATCTTACCAACTGTACGCTGCTTTCTTGTTGTCATGTAGCTCGTAAAGTGTTAAGTTCTTCTTTGCTTTTAGCGTACGTATACCATTTACGAAATGGTGTACAAGCAAGCTTGTAGGGTCGTACGCGAGTGCCTTTTTGGCAGGAATCTTGGCAGCAGCCATGAAAAGCCTTTAAACAGTCCTCGCAGCATAAAAAGAGCTCGTTACAGTCCATATTGGCACAGTTATAGTAACGTTCAGCTTCTTTATTACAGTGGTGGCACTTTCCAATAACTTCTGTTTTTTCATCCGAAATCGGGATTGAAAGTCTGTCATCAAAGACAAAGAGCTTGCCCTTCCAGTGCTTTGATTTTTCTTCTGCGCCATACTTGATAATGCCGCCTTGAAGCTGAAAGACATGCTCAAACCCTTGCTGCTTAAGCAGGCTAGAAAAAAACTCACAGCGTATACCGCCCGTGCAGCACATAAGTACTTTTGTTTCGGGATTTACGCGCGCTTTTAATTCTTTTGAATAGTCATCAAAGTCCTTAAAGGTCTTGCATGGGGGTGATTCTGACCCTTCAAAGTGGCCAAGCTCCCACTCGTAGTCGTTGCGAACGTCAAGAACGACCTTATTTTCTTCAGTTTCATACATCTCTCGCCACTCTTTTGGAGAAAGGTGCGCGCCAATTGCTTTTTCATCTAGCGGCACTTCAAATCCAAGGGCTACAAGTTCTGGACGTGTTTTAACGGTAAGTTTGCCAAATGTATGGTCTTCAAATTCCTGAATCTTAAATTCTGCATTGTCAAAACCAGGCTGGCTCCAGAGCCACTGCATATACTCACATACAAGCTCTTTAGGAGCACTCAAGGTGCCGTTGATTCCATCTTTGGCAAGATAGATCCTGCCTTTAAAATCTTTGTCTTTGAAGAATGCTTTGTGCGCCTTTACCAAAAGCTCAGGCTGCTCGAGCTTTGTGATATGGTAATAAGCTAAAACGAGATAGGGAAGTTTATTGTCAAATTCAAGCAGGCTAGAACGCTGTACAATCCAAGTGTTAAACATAGGTATACCTAAAAGTTGTGTACTAGTTTAGCTTAACCTTGAGATTTTGAATAGCCAAAAAAATGGCAATTTGATACAAATGAACTACTACTGGAGAAGACTACTATGAAAGAATATATTAAAAAAATCGACGATGAAAATTTTGACAGCACTGTATCTAAGGGTGTGGTTTTAGTAGACTTTTATGCTGACTGGTGCGGCCCATGCCGTATGCTCTCCCCTATCTTGGAAGCCCTCGCAAGTGAGATGGGTGACAAGATGATGGTGGGCAAGCTTGATGTTGACCATGCACCAAAGGTCACCTCTACCTACCAAATCACCTCCGTTCCTACTATGATTGTTTTTAAAAATGGCAAGGAACATGAGCGCATCGTAGGCCTTAAAGACCTCGAGACCCTCAAGAAGATCGTCACCCGCGCTATGTAATCAAACAACCCCATCTTTTCTCACTCCCGAATGGGAGCGTTGAATAATAGCCCAGGTCACCGTAGGTGCCCTGGGAATCAGAACATTGGAAAAATCGCACTCCCGAAGGTGAGTGCTGCAGACCTCGAATTGCAGCACTCACCTTCGGGAGTGCTGTTTTTGACCTATACAATACCCCCCAGGACACCTACGGTGGCCTGGGCTACTATTCAACACTCTCTTCGAGAGTGAAGATACTAGAAGCCGCGCCGGTCGGCAAAGCCGAAGTAGAAATCGCCCGTTAGGCCAATCCAGCTAAAGAGAGCCCCTGCCGCAGTGCAAAGCACCGAATCTGCAGTTGGACCATTCTGTATTAAAGAGATCACGCTATTACCAGCAAAGGCAAGAGCAGCCGCAGGCATAGATACTGCAGAAGTAATGCCATATCCAACAATGGGATTTGCCTTTGAGAGCGTAAGACAGCTGAGCGCTGCCAAAGAAACCCTAACGCCTATCTTTACTAATCGAGGTGGCAGCACATTTGGTCTAAAAGGAAGTCTGTCATGTGCGGCCGTAGGACGTATATTCACCATACAAGTATATTCTTGTTTTATAAAGATCGTTTACTTCTATTATTTTAGTAGCTTTCCAGCCATTAACTGCGAAAGTATGGGTTATTATAGCAATTTTACCCTCTTTTTCCAACTTCTGTTTTAAACGCTGCATGGCAGCGGGATAGAGGTAGCAGACAGCAAGCGTAGCATTGAGGGGCTCGTTAAAGAAATCTTTACGTTTAAAGGTAAGGTTTTTACGCCTGAGAAGCAGGCTAAAGAGGTAGGGTATTAATGAAGTTTCATAGCCGATCACCTGAGCATTAGGATAGCGTTTTGCAAGAGCAAAAGCAAGTGTGCCCCACCCCGAGCCAAGCTCGAGAATAGTGCCTTCAAGATGAACAGGTAACGAAGAAAGAAGTGCCTTTTGGACTTTGGGCGAAGTTGGCATTGGACTGATGCCATTTTTTATGGTCCAGTAGAGTATGCTAAAGACAATTAGGAGGCCTAAAAGACCTCCTAATATTGAAAAACTATGACTTATTGAAGTTGAGATCATCGCTTGGTGATGCGTTATCTTCATCTTCATCATCAAAATCATCAGCGTCAGCGAGATCATCATCATCGTCTTCGAGATCTGCATCGTCGTTGTCAAAATCGTCTTCGTCGTCATCTTCATCATCGCTCATATCATCTGTTGGCAATGGTGAAAGCTTTGTCACTTCAACTTCAAAAACAAGAAGGCCGTTTGGAAGCTGACCTGATTTTCCAAAGCCGAGATCTGGGTGAATCAAAATGCGGCGCTTTTCGCCAACTTTCATGCCAAGCATACCCTTTTTAAAGCCTGGGATTGTGTCGTTAAGCTTCACATCGATTGGACCACCAGTCTGCTCTGATGAACCAAGCTTCTGGCCATTTGAATAGGTAGCTTCGTAGTTAATAGTAGGCATTGTCTCTTCTGTGACTTTTGCATCACCTGTACCTTCTTTCAGCACCTTGTACTGAAGTTTGCCATCTTCTAATACGACAACACCAGATTCTGTTGCATTTTTCTTCAGCATTGCTTCAGCTTCTGCAAGGTTTTTATTTGCCATATCGTCATATGCATACTGCTGAATTGCCTGAAGAGCTTCTTCATACTCTTTTTCTGTAAGAGGTGCCTTTTTGCCATCGATACCTTCTTGAATACCGTCCATAACACCCTTCGCATTCAGTTGAATCATTGGGTTATTGAGGCTCTTTTGGATCATATGACCATATGTTAAAGAGAGCTTTTGGATGAAATCTTGTGAAAAGAGCTCTTCCTTTGTTGGAACTTTTTTTACTGGTGCTTGAAGCGTCGGTACTGGCGCTGCATCATCAGCGATAACGTTTGAAGCCAAAACGACTCCACACGCTACCATATACTTTGTAAAGGTCTGAAATACCATAGTCACACTCCTATGTGGTTGCAATTTTAAGTTCTTTAAGCTGAACTGTGGCCACCTCTGATGGCGCACCAGTCATAAGGCAGCTTGCCTTCTGAGTTTTTGGAAACGCGATCACATCGCGAATGCCTTCTGTTTCAACAAGTATCATGATCATTCTATCAAAGCCGAGCGCAACGCCAATATGCGGCGGTGTACCAAACTGCAGCGCTTCAATAAAAAAGCCAAAGCGCATCTTACGCTCTTCTTCATTTAATCCCAAGATCCTAAAGATTGTATCTTGAAGATGTGAGTCGTGAATTCTCTGAGATCCTGATGCAATTTCATAGCCATTTAACACAAGGTCATAGCTTGATGAGCGCGCCTTAAGAGGCTCTTTTTCGATAAGATCGATATCATCAAGATGAGGCGAGGTAAATGGATGGTGTTCACTTTCAAGCCTGCCCTCTTCTTCGTTGTAGGTAAAGAGCGGAAAGTCTGTCACCCACAAAAACTTATAGTCATTTGCGGCGATCAATTTGCGATCTTTTGCTACACGACGACGAAGGTGATCGAGCGCCTGATTAGTTTTCTTGGTAGTTCCTGCAATGATAAAGGCAAGGTCGCCATTTTCCATCTCAAGCGCTTTTTGCCACTCAGGCTGCTGTTCAGGCGCGATAAATTTGGCAAGACTTGAGCTAAAGGTGCCATCTTGCAGCTTGATATAGGCAAGGCCCTTTACTCCTAGCTGACCTACAAAGCTTGTATATTCGTCTATACCTTTACGGGAGATGTCTGCTCCGCCTTTAATGGTAAAGCCCTTTACAGTGCCACCGTTAGCAAGTATATCGTGAAAGATTGTAAAGCTTGAGGCTTGTGCTTGGCTATCTAGGCGCTTTAAGCGCATGCCAAAGCGAAGGTCAGGCTTATCACAGCCATAATGCTCCATGCAATCTGCATAACTCATGCGTAAGAATGGCGCATCCACGGCAACATCTTTACAATGCTTAAAGATAGACTGCACAAGATTTTCAATAATCGGAAAGAGCTCATCTTGTGTTGCAAAGCTCATCTCCACATCGATCTGGGCAAATTCTGGCTGGCGATCTGCACGAAGGTCTTCGTCACGGAAGCATGTAGCGATCTGAAAATAGCGGTCAAGACCTCCTATCATCAAAATCTGCTTAAACATCTGTGGAGACTGTGGAAGCGCAAAAAACTGGCCAGGGTTTACCCTTGAAGGCACAAGATAGTCGCGGGCTCCTTCTGGAGTTGACTTACTCAGAATCGGAGTAATCACCTCTACAAAGCCTTGAGAGTCCATAAACTGACGCGTTGCCATCATAGCCTTGTGGCGTATTACGAGATTGTCGAGGATAGGGCCCTTTCGCATGTCGAGGTAGCGATATTTGAGGCGAAGCTCTTCGTTAGCTTCTGTCATATCATCAGCTACAGTAAAGGGAGGAACTTCTGCTTTAGAAAGCACATGAAGCTCGTTTGCCGTAATTTCGATCTGCCCTGTCGGAAGCTTTGGATTGGCATCTTTACGCTTAAATACTTCGCCCTTAATGCTAATTACAAATTCTGCACGAAGCTTTTGACCAAGCTCATAGAGCTCTTTATTTTTTGCAGAGTCAAGCACCACCTGAGTTATGCCAAAACGATCTCTTAAGTCGATAAACAAGAGCCCTCCGAGGTCTCTTGCACGATGGACCCATCCGCTTAAGGTTACGTTTTGACCTACATTTTGCTCTCTAAGCTCTCCACACGTATGTGTGCGTTTAAATACTACCATTATTATTTTCCATGTTCTATGTGACTTGCAGCCACTAACGTTCTTGTCTTAAAAAAGAGCGGTACTGCCTCGATAGCAAGCTGCATCTTTTCACCTGATGCCATCTCTTTAAGCTCGCACGTACCCTCTTTTAGCTCATTTTCACCGAGAATGAGCACATATTCTGCACGCACATTATCCGCCTGCTGCATGGCGTTTTTAAGTTTTTTGCCACTGTGATCTACAAGACATACACATCCATTGGTACGGAGCATACGGGCTAGACTAAAGCATGGAGCCATAGCCGCCTCACCAAGTGGTATGATGTAGAGTGCTGGGCGCGGTCTTTCGGGCACAAGATGGCTCTGGTTAATTAGCGCCAAAATCATGCGCTCAATACCCGCTCCAAAACCTATTGTAGGAAGGTCCTGACCACCAAGCTGCTTCATAAGGCCGTCGTAGCGACCCCCACCTGCGAGTGAATTTTGCGATCCCAAATGGCCTGAGGTTACTTCAAACACAGTGTTGTTGTAGTAATCAAGTCCTCGTACAAGCTTTGTGTTGATTTCATATGGGATTTGAAGGTGCGACAGCATGGCCTGCACGCGCGCAAAATGTTCATTTGATTCTTGAGATAAAAAGTCTAAAATAGAGGGCGCACCCTTTACAATTTCGATATCGCGCTCATCTTTTGAGTCAAGAATACGCAGCGGATTTACCTCAAAGCGCCGCTTGCTATCTTCAGACATTTCTGCCAATTTCGGCCTGAGATAGTCTTGCAGATTTGATCGAAATTGCAGGCGAGCTTCTTTGTCGCCAAGACTGTTAATGCACACTTTAAGATTTTTTAAGCCAAGCTTCTCATAAAGTGAGTAGAGCATTTCAATAATTTCAGCATCTTGCTCAGGCTGTTGTGGGCCAATAATTTCTACGCCAAACTGATGGTGCTGGCGGAATCTTCCTGACTGGGGTCTTTCGTAGCGAAATACAGGGCCAATATAAAAAAGCCTATGCACGTTACTCTGAGACTGGAGCCCCTTTTCTATAAAGGCGCGCATAACTGGCGCTGTACCTTCGGGTCTTAGCGACATACTACGCTCACCGCGATCTAAAAAGGTGTACATCTCTTTTGAGACTATGTCAGTAGCATCACCTACGCTACGGCTAAAGAGCTCTGTACGCTCAAAAATAGGTGTACGTATCTCTTCGCAGCCATACACTTTGGCATGTTCACGCATAACAGATTCTACAAACTGCCACAGGTGTGATTCTCGCCACTTTTCTTTGGGGTCGTGGGGTAAAATGTCAAAGGTGCCGGTAGGTATAGAAATGGACATATATTCTCACGTAATCGTAACTCGTGAAAGTGTATGCCGTTAGAGAGTTTATTTCAAGAGAGCCTTTGCAAAAACAAGGAGTATGGATAAATAGACGTCCATACCCTTGCCCTTGCCCGTGCCCGAACGTTTTTCGCCGTGATTGTTAATTTTTAGCAATTGCTTTATGGGGTTCGACTGGCTTGATAAGACTGTCAAATTTTTTAAGGTAATAGGTGACATCGCTGTCAGGAGCGCCTGCACGGCTAAGAACGCGTTGAATAAGAGCGCGTGTTTCAGCTGTAAAGCTTGGACAGTTGTCTTGAACGAGCAGTTTATCAAGAGCATCTTTACACTTTTGAACAAGCGTAAGTTCATATTCACCATCAGAATGAAAGGTCTGCATAATGCCATTTTCTTGCGCCTGCTGTATTACATGGCCGGCAAGTTCGATGTTATACTCAAGATCAGAAAGTGTGTTTGATTTTTCAACACCAGAAAGAGCTCTTTGACAAAGATTTTCTTGATGAAGAATCTCTTTTGCAATCTGTATCTGATGAGTACTGTAGCTTTCAGCACCAAGCTCACCCAGCATTTCGGCGTAGGCAATTGTAAGCTCAGGATCGCCGCGCACTTCTTTGTAAATTGTGTTTATTTGATTGGCAATCTCAACACTGTGGCGCGCATCGAGCGCCTGATAGCGCGATAAAAGCACTGTTGCTGCCTGCCCATAAAAATCTTGTCGAAAGCGAGCATTGTCATTCAAAAGCGTGCTTAGCTCAAGGCTAATATTCTCTAAATCTTCTTTTCTGCGTCTCAGCATATCCCAGAGCAGGTGCACGCTTTGGCCTTCATCGGGATCTAGCGAGACTATTTCCCTTGCCCAGGACGCAGCAAGTTCTTCTCTTCCTGGAGGAGGAGGAACTGCGGCAACTTCTGTTTCTTGTTCGTCATCAGTACCATTTACAAGCATATAGCCGCTTGGAGCAAGGGTAAGGCATATAAGGATAAGTAGAATGGGGTAGGCGCTTCTATGTCGTTTGGTACGAATAGGCTGAGGAGTCTCTTCACACTCGCCGCTCTTCAGATCGTTAAGCAATTTTTTTATCTCATCATCATGCATAGGATCACGATATAAGAAATGACTTTTTTTCGCAAAAATAAAAGGCAATCAACAACAATTCTCAATTTGAAATCGCTCGCGCCCACCTAAACGATAAAAACGATATAAC
>JAFEGT010000032.1:14855-25897 GCA_018239765.1 Verrucomicrobiota bacterium | reverse complement strand
TGAAACCTAGGGCGTTGCCCTAGGCTCTTATAAACCAGGCCGTTGGCCTGAAAACGGATAACTCGAATTTTGCAAGAGGCTCTCAAGACCAAGAATAAGACCAAGAATAAGAATAAGAAGAAGAAGAAGACAAGATAGAGGAGGCGGTCCGGGATGGACCGCCTTGAGAAGAATATCCCTTACGACGCAGAGATGTTTGCAAGGGATGGGTAGCTGCTTGCGCCGTTAGGTTCCAAGGTGTAGGTAGCAGTTGGAATGCTGTAGTCTACAATTTGGATAATGTCGCTGATACTGTAATTTACGCCGTTGTTTTGGGCGAAGTTGTTTTGATACGCAGTATCAAAAGGTACAGGTAAAGTTGCCGCATGCTCAAATCCTACACTTAGATTGCCAAGCGCACGATTACCCTGAATAACACCGTGATTCAGCGTACTTCCAGCAGCGATACTAAAGCCCTTGTCATTATCTATGGCAATAGAGTTGAGGATCATCACATTGGTATTGATGCCTTCAAGCTGAACGCCGCTATCTTGGTTCCCATGAACCTGTGTACGGATAATTTTGGAGTCGTTAACTGTATCAAATAAGATGCCATTTCCGGTGCCATCTGCAGTTGTGTTGAAGATGTTGCAGTCTTCAATAACGACATTGCTTGCACTTGCGACATTAATGCCGGCTGCACTACTACCACCTGAGAAGGTGTCATAAATGTCGCAGCCTTTAATCAAAATATTTGAGGCATTAAGGGTAGTCGGCAGAACAAAAATACCAGCTGCATCGCTGAATGCATTTCCATTTTGATTAAATACGGAATCAACAATTGTTAAATTAAATGTTGAACTACTTACTGTATCAACTGTGCTACCGATCAAAAGACCATAGTTTCCATTAGAGCTACCAGAACAGTTGGATACTGTACAGTTCATCGCATCAATACCAAATATACCGGCAATACCAATCCCAGCAGAGGTCTCACCACCACTGTTATTATCAGCAGAGGAATTACTAATGGGTACATTTGATGTAGTAGCAACTGCAATACCAAGTACAAAAGTATCTGGAGGCGTGTCGCCCATAACGTTATTATTTGCTTGGCAGCCCTCAATAACACAACTTCCTTCCGCTAAAATGCCGAAAAGGTCTCCGTCATTAAATAGCAGCGGGTCTCTGCCCTCACCACCATGGACAACCGTATTAAAGTTAGCCTGGCAGTTGCGAATTGCGCACCCAGCTACCGCTTCACCAACAGATTGGATCAAATATCCCTCAAAATCAGAACCTCCATTTAGACTTACTGCAAATTCTTGAACCAAATTGCTGTTAGCCTGACATCCATCAAATATTGTGTTATTTGAATCACGGTTATTGTAGATGCGAAACGCCACAATTGGCTGCGTACAGCTGTTATTATTTGCCTGATGTTCAGTAATAACGACATTGTCACTTGCACCGATAAATACCATTCGGTCTACTGCAGCAAATTGTGTAAGATCATTGCCGTTATCACCAACGATATCTACGTTGTTGCATGTTTCACATCGGTGCATCGAGCAGCTGTTTGAGAAGGAAAACCCAATTGCAGTAAATCGTCTATTACCAACCGCAGTTGTGTTTACGATGTTGTTATTTACTTTTACACGAACCAGATCTACACCAGTACAGCTATTCATATTTACTAAAGAAGCATCCGTCGCAAATGACCCCGTAGGAACAGCCTGAGACTTGGTATTATTGGTTACATTCACATCCTGGATCAAAGCTGCATTGCAGCTATCGAGCTGCACAATAGCGCCAATGGTACTTAAATAGCCACTTGCGTTGACATGGTTTACAAGGATATTATCGCATGTATCAAACCAAAGTGCGCGCTCCCCTGCACCATCGTTGATGCAGTCAACATCATGCACATTGAGGTCAACTGAATTTGAAATACGGATGCCATCAAGTGCATTGTCACTCAAAACAAGCTTAAAGAGCTCTATAGAGCTATAGTCATCAGCTAAAATTGCCGCATCGCTTGAATTAATAATACGGCCGTCAAACACCTTTAGACCTTGATAGCCTTCTGCAACAATAGCATTATCATAGCCATGAGCATTTAAGGTATGGCAGCAGAGGTCAAGACAGACACTATCGGCACCAATCACAATCGTGCCGCAAATGTTTTCCGTCACGCAGTAATCTCCCGAACATGTAAGTGTCAGGGTCCCGCCTGCTTTATGAATATCGCGTTGCGAAATTGGCCGTGGAGCCGTTTTTGTAAGAGTATGTTCAAGCGTTTCGATAGCATCAAGCTTCTTATGTATCCTATGAAGCTCCTCGCTTATACGTTCTGCATGTAGGCCCGCGCTAAGCGTTAAGGCAACTACAATTCCGAGATAATTTATTTTCATGTGTACACCATATTGTAAAGGTTTTTATGTTGCCGAAACATTTGCTAGAGTTGGAAAATCTGTAGCACCATTAGGCTCCAAAGTATAGACAGCAGTTGGAATGCTGTAGTCTACAACCTGAATGTAGTTACTGATGCTGTAGTTTACGCCGTTATTTTGGGCGTAATTGTTTAAGTATGCTGTATCAAATGGCTGAGGAGATAGCGTTGCATGCTCAAAGCCTACGCTTGTGTTGTCAAGCGCACGATTGCCCTGGATTATTGCAGCAGTGAGTGAACTATCCCGAGCAACGCTAAAGCCTTTATCATTATCAATGGCAATAGAATTGAGAATCATGATGTTGCTGTTGTCCCCAACAAGTTCAACGCCATTATTCTGGTTACCATGCACCTGTGTACGGATAATCTTGGAATTGGTCACGTTATCAAACAGAATGCCGTGTGCTTGCCCACCATCTGCTGTTGTGTTAAACACATTTGAGTTTTCAATGACCACGTTGTTAGCCCTACGAACTCTGATACCATTTGCCGATAAAATTGAGGCTGTATCATAGACTTGGCAGTTTTTGATTAAGATGTTAGACACAGTATCTTCGATGGTCAAAACACCTACCCCGTCGATAAAAATTCCTGCGGCATCAGGTATTAAGCTCCCATTTCCATTTTTGTTACATATACAATCAGTAATCTCTATGTTACGAAGCAACGAATCATCAGGGGGAAGTTGAAAGAATTTGCCAGCCGAAATCCCATAAGTGCCATTCGAGCTTGCAGAACAATTGCTGATTGTTATGTTTGCTATACTAGCAACATCACCATCACTTGAAAAAGGATCAATAACTATACCTATTCCAAGTTCTCCACCGGTGTTGTTATTAAAACTACAGTTTGATATAATAACATTTTCAACCGAACTGGTAGTCGCACCAGGCAAGCCGTATGCTATCAATCCTTCCACATACTGAATAACATCTGCTGTCCCTATTGAATTATTACTTGATTGACAATGATCTACAATTGCACTTCTTTGTACAATTATACCAGCTATAACTCCTTCAGTATCTATTCTACCTGCACCACCATCATCAATTCTATTAAAGTTAACTTGACAATTACGGATTATATTGGGTTCCGCCGGTAGAACATCTGTATTTTGGAGAAAGATACCCAAAATTCCTGCATTAGCACTTGGATCTGATGCGTCTGTATGGTTCTTATTCACTTGGCATCCATCAAATACTAAGTTACTTGAATCAAGAGGCGAGAATCCACGTAAATCGCCTAACATCACACCGCCTGTATTACTGTTTGCTTGACATTTAGTAATAGTAAAGTTACTCGAACGGCCAATAAATACCATGCGATAGAGCTCGCCATCAATATTAGCTGCAATGTTGTTGCTGTTTACCTGGCATTCGTTCAATGTACAGCTGTCGGAGAAAATGAATCCAATGCCTGAAAAGCGCGGACTTCCTGTAGTGCTTATAGTATTATTATTAACTTTTACATGAACAAGATCAACTCCAGTGCAAGCGTTTGCACTTACAAACATTGTGGATATATCAAACGAACCACCAAAAGCCGCTGATTTAGTGTTATTAACCACATCAACATCTTGAATCAAAGCAGCATTGCAGCTATCGAGCTGCACAATAGCGCCAAGAGTGCTGAGATAGCCACTTGCATTCACATGGTTAACGGTAATGTTTTCGCAGGTATCAAACCAGAGGGCGCGCTCACCCCGAGCATCGCCAATGCTGTCAACATCATGCACATTAAGATCAAGTGATCCTGTGATGCGGATGCCATCCATGGCATTGTCGCTTAAAACAAGCTTAAAGAGCTCTACCGCGCTTGAATCTTCCACTAAAATTGCCGCGTTTGTCGAATTGATAATGCGGCCGTCAAATACCTTAATGCCCTGATGTCCATGTGCTATGATAGCATGGGGATGCTCGTGAGCGTTTATTGTATGGCAGCAAAGGTCAAGACAGATGCTATCGGCATCAAGAACAAGTGTGCCGCAGATATTTTCTTCCAAGCAGTAATCGCCAGGGCATGTGAGTATGAGTGTACCACCTGCCTCATGAACCTGCTTTTGCGTGATCGGCTTTGGAGCCATTTTAACTTGAGTATGGCTGATTTTGCCAAGTAGATTGAGCTTTTGGTTTATCGCGTGGAGCTCTCTTTTTATGCTTTTGCTGCTATCTGCAGAGGCAGCTTGGGTAACTGACAGGGCCGTTACGACTGCGAGAAGAGTTGTTTTCATATATACACCTTTTGTAATGAAGTTCAGACCCTACGTTCAGCGTAAGGTCTGAATATAAAAAACTGCTTACGATGCGTCTATGTTCGTAAGAGTTGGGAAGTTTGTACCGCCAGCTGAAAATACATAGGTCGCCGTAGGTATAGCGTAGGTATGTATTTGGATGACGTTGCTGATGCTATAGTTTGTGCCATTATCTTGGGCATAGTTACTTTGATAGCTTGTATCAAAAGGTGCCGGCAGCACTGCTGCATGCTCAAAACCAATAGTGGTATTGCCAAGCGCACGGTTGCCCTGGATAATACCGCCCTCAAGTGTACTTCCGCTAGCTACGCTGAAGCCTACATTATTATCTATAGCGATAGAATCAAGGATCATGATGTTTGTGTTTACACCAGTAAGTTCAATTCCGCTATTTTGATTCCCATGAACCTGTGTGCGTATGATTTTGGAGTCTGCAACTGTATCAAACACGATTCCATCGGCAAATTCATCTGCTGTGGTGTTAAAAACATTGCAATCTTCAATAACAACGTTCGTTGCAGTGATTACATAAATACCCACTGCTGAAAAAGCCTCCGAGGTACCTGTATCGCTGATAAAACAGTCCTTAATCAGAATACTTCTGTCTGGGCCTGGGTTGATGACGATGATACCAGCAGCATCTACAGGTCCAATACCATTGTTCAAACAAACACAGTCAGAAATTTCAACGTTGAGTGCAAACTCCGGAAGCGGGTCGCTAAATAGGCCTGTTGAGATCCCATAATTTCCGTTAAAATTGGCCTGGCAGTTGCGCACTACCTGGTTTGCTCCAAAGACAAAACCAAAGTCTAATGGGTGCAGCGCAATACCATATGCAGTTTCACTACCGGTATTATCATTTGCTGTTGAGTTAGATAACACACCATTCGTATCAGCCGACTTTAAAATACCAACAACCAAGGTAAATTCTGGATAATCTCCCATTGTATTGTTATTTGCTTGGCAAAAATCAACTACATGTCCTGAACCATTCATACGAATACCTGCAACGATGCCAGGATTGAACGCTTCAGGGCTTCTCCCCTCACCGCCAAGATTTACTCTATTGTTATTTGCTTGGCAATTGCGCACTACGCAATTGCGAGAGCCCGGAAATTCTGCTACCCAAATTCCATGTAGCTGGGCAAATACCCCAGGTAGAACGTAGAGTTCGTCGGCACTGTTAGCATTTGCTTGGCACCCATCGAGAATGGATTCGGTTGTGTCAAAAAGTGCTATGCCGATAAGTGAGCTGATTGCTGTTGTACAGCTATTGTTGTTAGACTGGTGCTCACGAATCATAAAACCACTACAGTTATGTAATGATAGCATACTGTCCTCAGTCAAAGGCGTAGATTGCGATCCCACAATATCAGTATTGTTACATGACTCTGTGCGATATAATGAGCAATTCGTGCAGAACGAAAAGTTAATCGCCTCTGCTGTTCTCCAGTGATTCANNTCTATACCATCGCAGTAGATACATGATACAAAAGCTGTAGCTGCACTATATTCGTTGGCATCCGCAGCTGCAGTCTTACGATTGTCAGTAACATTAACATTTTCGATTAAAGCACTGCTGCACTCGTCAAGCTGCATAACAGCACCAATAGTACTTAAATAGCCGCTTGCGTTCACATGGTTTACAACGATATTATCACATCCATCAAACCAGAGAGCGCGCTCGCCTGCCCCATCGTTGATACAGTCAATATCATGTACGCTTACATCTGTCGAATTTGCTAGGAGCAAACCGTTGGTTAGATTGTCAGTTAAAACAAGCTTAAAGAGCTCAACTGCGCTGTAGTTATTCACAGAAATAGCTGAGGAGGTTGAGTTAGTGATACGGCCGTCAAATACTTTTAGGCCTTGATAGCCATCTGCTACAATCGCATTTGCTCTACCATCAGCATTAAGAGTATGGCAGCAGAGGTCGATGCAGACGCTATCGGCATGAACAAGAAGGGCGCCCGTAACATTTTCTGTAAGGCAGTAATCGCCAGAGCAGTTAAGAACAAGTGTACCACCTGCTTCATCGATTTTCTTTTGCGTAATCGGTTTTGGAGCCATTTTGTTGAGGCGAAGCTCAAGCTTGGTAATATCATCGAGCTTCTTATGTACGCTCTTGAGTTCTTTTTTTAAGCTTTTAGAGCTATCTGCATGCAGGCTTGTAGCGAGCACAACAGCTGCCATAACCTTGATAAACGTTGATTTCATCTTTACACCATGTGAAAAATTTTAAGGACACACTGGTGTAACTATCAATCAACCTCATCAAAATTGTCAAGGATTTTACAAATCGCACTCTCGAAGAGAGTCGAGTTTGGACATTTGCCGCTTGCGAGCGTACGCTCGCTCTGGAGTGCGGGGCAGCTATGCACCGCTCTCAATTTCAGAAAAGGTCCAAGCTAAAGTAGATCAAACAGATGCAGGGATAAACACCCATAAAAGTGAGAGCGGTGCATAACTGCACCGCACTCCAGAGAGCTTCGCTCAATTGTATACGTCAGCGAAGAGCAGGCACTTTGCAAAGGTCGATCTGTTCGCTAAAGTGGAGCATGCAAAGCGAGATGTAGCTTTCGTTGCCGCCAACCTGAATCTGATCGCCGTGCGATATTGCTTTGCCTTCAGCATCGATACGCATGTTCATTGTGGCTTTGCGACCGCAATGGCAGATCGTTTTGATCTCAATAAGCTCTTCCGCCCATGCAAGAAGGTATTTACTCCCTTCAAATGGCTCGCCCAAAAAGTCGGTGCGTATGCCATAGGTAAGCACAGGCAGGCCCAGTTTTTTTGTAATATCGACAAGTTGGGCAACCTGATGCTTCTTCAAAAAGTTTGCTTCGTCAATCAAAATGCATTTGAGAAGGTCTGTTTTGTGTTTTTGGACATACTCAAAAAAATCAAAATTTTCGTCAAAGAGCACCGCCTCTTGTTTGAGACCTATACGTGAATAGATCATCGGCGTGCCAAAGCGATTATCAAACTGCGGAGCAAAGAGCAGCGTTTCCATACCGCGCTCTTTGTAGTTGTAGCTTGACTGCAAGAGCGTTGTGCTCTTGCCTGCATTCATTGCTGAATAGTAAAAATAGAGTTTAGCCATATTACACCACCGAAACCAACTCGCGCTTTTTTTCACGTATCGCATAGGTAAGTAAAAAGCTTATTACAAACCCTATCGGAAAGATCACAAAAGACCTCATAAAGTCGCTGTAGGCATAAAGTCGGATGCCATTTACCATTGTACCATCCCAACCCTGGTCAATAAGCATGCCAGAAATAGGCTGTAGAATGAGTGCTAGACCCATAATAATAATGCCGGCAACTCCCATAGAAGTTCCTGTAAGCTCTTTTGGGCTATTTTCTGTAATGAGTGGATAGCCAAGAACCTGCGTACTTGTTGTTACACCCAAACAGAAAAAGAGTACTGCAAATAGTGCGGTGTCTTGTCCTTTAGCACCAACAATAAAGGCAAAGATAGCAAGTGATGCAATAGCACCCATCACCATTGCAGGCTTACGACGTGCCATTTTATCTGAAATAAAACCAACAAGCGGCGATCCTACAATAGTGCCCATGCATATCATGCTTGTAACAAAAGAAGCCTCAAGCAATGTCATGCCATGAACCTGAGTCAAAAAGAGCGAGCCCCACATTGCTCCTAACAGCATAACAGGAAGGTTCATCATTCCGGTATATACGCCCAAGAACCAGTTTTGACGATTTAAAACAGCAAGCTTGATGCCATGCCAAAATGGTGGCTCATCTTTTTGTGTGCGCTCTTTTTGCTCAGCATCTACAACAAACAAAAAGATCACAGAGTAAATCGCAACGCCGATTAATGCATCAATCAAAAGGGCTTCTCTCCAGGTAAACATCTGCGCAAGAAGCGAAAATGGCGTCTGAGCCACAACACCGCCAAGAAGACCAAGCGTGATCATTACCCCCATCACAAGTGCATGCCAACGCACAGGAAACCAACGCGAGCAGAGCAGCATACAGCTTAAGAAGCAAAAGGCATTGCCAATACCAGAAAAGAAGTGGCAGAGCGATGCTTGGAGCAAGTTTTCAGCATAGGCAAAACCAACTGTGCCCAAAATGCAGATGCCAAGCGCTGTAAGCATCACCTTTCGCACCGAAAATCTATCTAAAATAATACCTGCAGGCAGCAAAAAGAGCACATCTGCAAGAATATAGGTGGAGCCCAAAAAGCCAAGGTCTGTTGCATCAAAGTGTAGGTCTGTCATCAGCATAGGCGTAATGGCGTTGAGCATATGAAGCTGCATAAGTTCATAGGCAAAAAAGAGCGATGCGACAAAACAGACGCATATCGCTTGAATCATCTTATTTTGAGTTATCTTTGCTGCAATCATAGATCCCCTTTAAGCTTTTTGTAAAAATTGAACCAGTTTTTTACCAATATTCATCGCATCTTCTTGCGCTTTTGCATCTTTTAAGTTACCCGCCTCATCAAAGGCTTGATGCGCATTCGGAACACACTTTTGTTGTGGAATTACCCAGCTAAAGATGTTTCCAAACATGGCACGCACATGCACGAGACCTCGAAGACCGCCTAAAGCACCGGGAGATGCACTCAAAAGGCCTACGCCTTTATCGATGAATGCACACAAATAGGTTTCATCAGGCTTTGACATACGCGATGTCCAGTCGATAACGTTTTTGAGTACGGCGGAGATGCTACTGTTATATTCAGGGGATGAAATTAAAAAACCATCGTGAGCAAGCATGAGCTCTTTCAGTTTCAGTGCATTTTCAGGAATGCCGGTAGAATCTTCGATTTCCTGATCGTAGAGAGGAAGTGGATAGTCTTTAAGGTCGATGTAGGTAACTTCGGCGCCGGCGGCTTCAGCCCCTTTCATGGCAACTTTTACAAGCTTTTTGTTAAGTGAATCTTTGCGCAGGCTTCCTGCAAACGCCAAAATCTTTGGTTTTTTCGCCATATAAGCTCCTTTTGTGCAGGAGTATAACTTTGAGAAGGGATTACTTGCTAGATCTTAATCTTAAGATTCCCCTGCCCTTGCCCCTGCCCTTGCCCTTGCCCGAATTAATTTATTTTCATCCCATCAAACCCCCTTAGGGAGGATTCTATTTCGTCTTTAAAAAGAGTTAAGTGGAATATTTAAGGGAATAATTAAGAAACGGGCAAGGGCAAGGGCAGAGGCAGGGGATGAATTTTGCAAAAGGCTCTTAAGATTAAGACAAAAGAAAGAGACTCTTGCAAGCGATGCCTACAAGAGTCTCTTATGAGCTAAGAAATTACTGGATCTTTGTAATTACTAAGTGTGCTGAAACTGGATTAGATCCAGAAGCAAACGGAGTAACTGAAAGAGTTTTTGTTTCTCTAGCTGGGTTGCGGATTGACAGAAGCGTGTCGTTAGCTGTTGTTGTTACAATAGCCATACCTACGATCTGTGAACCTTCTGCAGAGCGACCAACTACAGTATAGTCTAATTCCTCAACGCCGTTGCCGGAGTCAAGAGCTATAACGAGTTTACCCATTTCCTGTACGCTAACTTGGAACATAACTTGGTATGTACCTTTGCGAGCGAGGTTAAATGTGTCGTCAGCAACGCGTGCAATTCCACCTGTTCCACTGAATGGACCATCGTTATGGAATGATACAGCTTGGCCAGGAGCAACTTTGTTAGCAACACCTGTTACACGACCGTGGAAGTCTGCAAAGTCTGTGCAGCATGGTCTTCCGCGATGACCACGTGGGCCGCGTGAACCTGATTCACCTTTGCAACCTGCAGGACCTGTCTTACCAGTCTTACCTGAGCCGGTATGACCGCGTGGGCCTGTTGAACCGTGATCACCTTTGCGACCTTTTGGACCGCGTGGGCCTGTTGATCCTTTATGACCGGTTTTGCCGTTGTGACCGCGTGGGCCTTTGTGACCGCGTGGGCCTGTTGATCCGCTTGAACCTTTGTGTCCTTTATGACCGCGTGGACCTTTGTGTCCGCGTGGGCCTGTTGAACCCTTGTGTCCTTTGTGACCAGTTGAACCCTTGTGTCCTTTTGGACCGCGTGGGCCAGTTGAACCTGATGAACCATGTCCACCTTGCTTACCGGTTTTACCGCGTGGGCCTTTATGACCTTTTGGACCTGTTGATCCCTTATGTCCTTTGTGACCGCGTGGGCCTGTTGAACCTTGGTGACCTTTGTGTCCACGTGGGCCTCTGTCACCTTTGTGACCTTTTGGACCTGTTGAACCACTTTCACCGCGTTCGCCGCGCTTACCGGTTGAACCTTCTGGTCCGCGCTTACCACGATGACCGGTCGAACCTTCTGGACCTTTCTTACCGCGCTTACCGCGCTTACCGGTTGAACCTTCTGGTCC
>JAFEGT010000032.1:0-14729 GCA_018239765.1 Verrucomicrobiota bacterium | reverse complement strand
GGTCCTGTTGAACCTTTCTTACCGTGTTTACCACGTTTGCCGGTTGAACCTTCTGGTCCTGTTGAACCTTTCTTACCGCGATGGCCGGCAGGTCCTGTTGAACCTTTCTTACCACGCTTGCCGGTTGAACCTTCTGGTCCTGTTGAACCCTTCTTACCATGCTTACCGCGATGGCCAGCAGGTCCTGTTGAACCCTTCTTACCATGCTTACCGCGATGGCCGGTTGAACCTTCTGGTCCTGTTGAACCTTTCTTACCGCGCTTACCGCGTGAGCCTTCTGGGCCTGTTGAACCGTGCTTACCGCGCTTACCACGATGGCCGGTTGAACCTTCTGGTCCTTTCTTACCGCGCTTACCGCGATGTCCGGTGGAGCCTTCTGGACCAGTTGAACCATGCTTACCACGCTTACCGCGATGGCCTTCAGAACCTTCTGGGCCTGTTGAACCTTTCTTACCGCGTTTGCCACGATGGCCTCGTGGACCTGTTTTTTCAGAACTGCTACTCGAGCTTGAGCTTTCGCTTGAGCTTGAAGAACTTGAGCAGGTTGAGCTGCTCGAGTCGGAGTATGCAGAATCTAAACAAAACAAGGTACCGAGCATTAATGCTAACACTTTGTTTCTTAACATCTCATCCTCAATATTTTAGTTAATGTGTGCATGTGAAATTTCTTCAAATGCGCTTACTACACGTTCACATCCCGTGCTTTTATTAAAAAGCCATATTGCTAATTTTTTCACAAGAAAAAAATAATAGATAAGAAAAAACTTACCAAAAAGTCAGAAGGGAGATGAATGACATAAAGGACCTTAAAAGACGTACTTTCCGTCCTTTAGGTCCTTTATGTCATTTGATTAAGATCGAGGCGCGCTTACTTCTTTTTGGCGCGGCGGAGCTTTCGGAATTGTGTAGCTTTTGTTTTAACAGGCGCTGCCTTTACAGGCTTTGCTGCCGGCTTTGCCTTTTTTGGAAGCGGCCTGAGACGTGCTTTTGGGGGCGCTTTTTTGGGCGCTGGCACTTTTGCTACTGGCTTTTTTGCGGCAGGTTTTGCAATAGGCGCTTTTTTAACAGGAGCTTCTTTTACAGCCACTGCTTTTTTAGGCATTGGAGCTGGTTTTTCAATTTTTGGTGCCTTTTCTTTTTTACCGCCATTAAGTGGCTTGCTTAAAATTTCAGGAACTTCAAATGAAAGATCAACGCTTGGTTCGAAGGCGCTCAGTTCACCCTGACCCGACTCATGCTTATCAATGCTCCAGCTTGTAGAAAGTGTACGAAGAGCTGCAAGTTTCTGATTTAAGTTCTGCATATCAAGGTTGACCGAACCTGTAAGTTGCTGTCTTCTATGAGCAAGAAGGTCGGCTTCTGAGGCAAACTTACCACTAAAGGTAAAGATTGCCGAAGATCCTTGATACTCAGGAGCAAAGAGAAATGGCTTTATAGGTTTAGGTATTGTTGTATAAATATCTTGAGAGAATTGCGGTTCTGTTTCAACTTTCGCAACCTGCTTTGGTGGACGTCCACGCTTTGGACGTGGATTTAGCGCTTCGCTCGAATAGTAGGTTTTTGCCTTTGCCATCAAATTTTTGCGTTGCGCTAAAAGATCTTTTTGCACTTTTGGAACAAAAAGATTCAATTTTAGCTTTTCGCACATTGATTTTGTCATTTCAAGGTCTTCTTCAAATACAAAATCAAACTGATTGTGGCGGAGCCATTCAATAATACGAACACGGAAGCGCTCTTGGTAATACTGCTGCCACTTCTCAAGTTCTGTATGATGATCGTAAATAAATTCCAGAAAGTTTTCGCGGGCTTCTTTGGAGCCAATAATGTCTAAAAGTTTTTCTTTAGTGTCGATGTCATACACTTTTTCGTTTACAAAGCCTTCCATCACTTTTTTCACTTCGTAGAAGGTAAGTTTTGGAATCATGCAGTAGCGATCTTGATTCTCTACAAGTTCTTTTGTAAGCTCATCAAGTTCATCTTGCGATTTGTCTAAATCGATGTAGACCAAGAAACCCTCAGCTCGGTCAAGATAAAAATCTCGTTCGTCATCAGATTTCGCAAATGCCTCCATAAGGCGGTGACAACGTAAAATAAGAGGATTTTGCGCGACAAGTTTATTTTTTACAGCCATATGTGATCCCGCCTATTCATGATTTGCCAACAATATTACGCAAATTCTCAGTTTTCTGTCTTGCGAAAATAGTAGATATACGAGATATACTGTCTAACATAGCGTGCATTTAATAAGTTCGTGCCCGTGTGACTTCACCACAGAGTCACTGAGATCACTGAGATTTAAGAGATCATTGAGGAGTCAATTTAATAATTTTCTCTCATTTTATCCTCTATCTTTCTCTGTGGGCTCAGTGTCTCTGTGGTAAAATAAAACTGAGAGTGACTAATGGAAAAAGCAGAAACACGAATTCAAGATATTTGCGATAAAATTCGCTCAGAAACACTCGATCCTGCAAAAGAGCAGGCACAAGAGATCATAGAAAATGCCCGACGTGAAGCTGAGCGCATCTTGCATCAAGCTCATAAAGATGCCGAACGCCTTGTGAAAGAGACACGAAAATCACTCGAGGAAGAAAAGCAAATTTTTGAATCAAGCCTTGCTCAGGCCTCAAGACAAGCCATCGAGCTCTTAAAACAAAAAATTGAGCAGTCGCTTTTTAACCCGAACCTCCAACGCTGGGTCAAAGAGCAGCTTGGAGATGCAAAATCCTATGCGAAACTCGTAGATGCTGTTGTCAAGGCAATCGATAAAGACGGAATAAAGACAGAACTTGCTGTAAAAATTCCTAAAGAATTCAACCCAGATGCGATCAATGCAGAGCTTTCTCAACACATACTTTCGCAGCTTAAAGATAAATCTGTAGAGCTTTCAGATATTCCTGGAGGGGTACAGGTTAAGCTCACTGCAAAAAATATGGTTTTAGACATATCCTCAAAAGCCCTGGAAGAAATTGTTGGCTCATACATCCACAAAGATTTCCGAAAAATCTTTTTTGGATCTCAATAAGGAACGTCGGATGGCAAATTACTACTTCCTTGCCACACTTCTTCCTCCCCTACGAGTTGGATCGCCTGTAGAACTTAGCTCGGCAGAGTTGCAATTTTTGCTCGAGCAAAATCTCACGCCCAGCGATATGGAATTGGTACGGGTTTTGAAGCGCCTTATTGACATAGATAATATCCGTGCAATATGGAAAAAGCAGCCCTATACGCCAGGCGGAAATATTGACTATAATGAACTTGAAGAACTCCTGGTTTTTAAAGAGGGGCTTCCAGAGTATGTATTGGAATTTCTCGATAGCTATCAGGAAAAAAAAGAGCTTATCGAAAACTTTCCAAAAATTCTCCACAGCTACTTTGCCAAAGAAAGCACAAACAAAAACGGGTTTCTTAAACGCTATATCACCTTTCAGTGGCAGTGGAAACTTGTTTTTACAGCACTTCGCGCTCATGAACTTGGCAGAGATATAGAAAAAGAACTTGCTGCAGCTGATAATGAAAACCCATTTCTGGAAGAGCTTTTAGACGCAAGCAAAGAAAAGCAGTTTGAACCACCAGCTCCCTACACCGGCTTAAAAGAGCTGTTTGACTCACGAAAGACCGCTCCACTCGACCTCTACCAGGCACTCTCAGAATGGCGCTTTGACTATATTGAAGAGATGATCGAATGGGAAAACTTTTCTATAGAGCGCATATTGGGATATGTGGCTCAACTTGAAATTTGTGAAGAATGGCTTCAGCTTGACAAACTGAAGGGACTTGAAATTGTTGAAGAGATAATGGAAATAGTATGAAATCGACAAAAAACTGTGCAACAGGTACGACAAAATCCGCATTCGGCAACCTCCTGCAAGTGCAGTATGAGGGAGACATCCGTCAAGGCGAAGTTGCAATGGTGCAGCTAGAAGGCAGCGAACTCAAAGCTGAAGTCATTGAAATTTCAGGCAATATCGCAAAAATTCAGGTTTTTGAAGATACCCGCAACGTAAAGCTCGAAACCCCCGTCTATTTTACTGGAGAGCTTCTAGAGGCAGAACTTGGCCCAGGTCTATTAAGCCGCATTTTTGATGGCCTTCAAAACCCGCTCGAAGAAGTTGCAGAATTTGCAGGCTTTTTCTTGCCAAGGGGCGTCTACATGGCCCCACTCGATCGCAAAAGACGCTGGGATTATGAACCAACAGTAAAAGTTGGCGATCAGGTTATACGAGGCGATACTCTTGGTACAACACAAGAAAATCGCTTTCAGCATAAGGTAATGGTGCCTTTTTCTAAATTTGGTAAATTTGAAATCACCTGGGTGATAAAACCAGGTTCCTACAGCATTGAAGAGGTAGTTGCCAAGGCAAAAGATGAAAAGGGTGTTGAACACTCCTTCACTATGCTGCAAAAATGGCCTATTAAAATGCCGCTTTTGCAAGGCGAGCGCGTAAAGCCGATGAAGATGATGGACACAGGTCTTCGCATAATCGACACGCAGCTATCACAAATGAAGGGCGGAACATTCTGTACTCCAGGACCATTTGGAGCAGGAAAAACCGTTCTGCAGCATCACCTTTCAAAATACTCTTCCGTTGATATCGTAGTGGTGGTGGCCTGCGGCGAGCGCGCGGGTGAAGTTGTGGAGGTTCTTCGCGAATTTCCTCACCTCATTGACCCACACACCGGTGAAACGTTGATGAAGCGAACTGTTATTATATGTAATACTTCGTCAATGCCAGTTGCAGCTCGCGAATCTTCCGTCTATATGGGTGCAACAATTGCAGAATACTACCGGCAGATGGGTCTTGACATTCTCCTTCTTGCAGACTCTACATCACGCTGGGCGCAAGCTATGCGCGAAATGTCGGGTCGTCTTGAAGAGATTCCTGGTGAAGAGGCCTTCCCCGCCTATCTTGCTTCCAGAATTGCCGCTTTTTACGAGCGAGCTGGTGTTCTTGCATTAAAAACAGGCCAGTATGGCTCACTTACCATCTGTGGTGCTGTTTCTCCTGCTGGCGGCAACTTTGAAGAGCCCGTTACTCAGGCTACACTTTCTGTTGTAGGGTCCTTTGTAGGCCTCTCTCGCGAAAGATCTGACTCAAGACGCTACCCTGCAGTAGATCCGCTTATTTCCTGGTCGAAGTATCTTGACCCCGTCGGCAAACTTCTCTCAAAAGAGATGCCAGAGTGGGCATCTACTGTAAAGCATGCCACAAAGCTTCTTCATGAAGGTGATGAGATCAGAAAGCGTATGGAAGTTGTGGGCGAAGAGGGAACCTCAATGCAGGACATGATCGCCTTTTTGAAGTCTGAGCTTTATGACTTTAGCTACCTTCAGCAAAACGCATTCGATAAAGAAGATGCCTACAGCCCTATTAACAGGCAAATCGCCCTATTAGGACTTATCCGAAAAATCTTTGATATCGAATTTAAGTTTCCAAGTCACGACGAAGCAAGATCATACTTTTTGATACTGCAGAACAAAATCAAGAATATGAACTTTACAGCATTTGAGTCGCCACGGTATTTAGAGATTCAGGCTGAAATCAACGATATGCTTAACCCACATCTGCAAAAGGTGCTATGAGAACGATTTACGAACGAATAACAGACATGCGCGGCAACTTGATATCTGTTCTTGCCGACAATGTAGGCATGGGTGAGCTTGCCCGTATCGATATGAAGGATGGTCGTCACGCCTACGCTTCGGTTTTGCGTATTGAAGGCAGCAAAGTAACTCTGCAGGTATTTCAGAGCACTCGCGGTATTTCTACGGGCGATAAAGTTACATTCTTGCGTCACCAGATGCAAGTGACCTTTGCCGATTCACTTCTTGGCAGACGCTTTAGTGGCTCAGGAATCCCTATCGATAATGGCCCTGACATTGTAGGCGATCCTATTGCCATCGGTGGCCCATCATTTAACCCCGTGAAGCGCATTATCCCTCGCAATATGGTGCGAACCAATATTCCGATGATCGACATGTTCAACTGTCTTGTAATGTCGCAGAAAATTCCTATCTTTTCTGTTGCCGGCGAGCCCTATAATGCCCTCTTAATGCGTATTGCCAACCAGACCGATGCTGACGTTGTTATCATTGGTGGTATGGGTCTTACCTTTGCAGAGTACCAAGCCTTTATTGATAATGCAGAGCGTGCAGGAACTATGAATAAAACGCTTATGTTTGTCCATAGAGCAACAGACCCTGCAGTTGAGTGCGTGCTTGTCCCTGACATGGTGCTGGCCTGTGCTGAGCAGTTTGCGCTTCAAGATAAGAACGTTCTTGTACTGCTTACAGATATGACAGCCTTTGCAGATGCTATTAAAGAGATCGCCATCACCATGGACCAAGTTCCCTCCAACCGAGGCTATCCAGGTTCTCTCTATTCTGACCTTGCATCGCGCTACGAAAAAGCGGTCTCTATGGAAGCAAGTGGCTCCATCACCATTGTAAGCGTAACGACAATGCCAGGCGATGATGTTACTCACCCGATTCCTGACAACACCGGCTACATCACCGAAGGCCAGTTCTATCTTCACGGCGGAAGGATCGATCCATTTGGATCGCTCTCTCGTCTAAAGCAGCTTGTTATCGGCAAAGTAACTCGCGAAGATCATGGCGATCTTGCGAATGCAATGATACGTCTGTATGCCGAGTCAAAAAAGGCGCGAGAGCGCCGTTCAATGGGCTTTAGGCTCTCAAAGTGGGATGAACAGCTTCTTCACTACTCTAGTCTTTTTGAGAAAAAAATGATGAATCTCGAAGTAAACCTCTCACTCGAAGAGGCACTCGACATGGGCTGGACGATACTTGCAGAGTGCTTTAAGCCAGATCAGGTTGGCATAAAGCAAAGTTTAACCGATAAATACTGGAATAAACAAGTAAAGGTTTCCTAAAGGCACATGGCTGAACTGAAGATGACCAAAAATGAGCTTCGTGCTCAGCAAAACCGACTCGGACAGCTGTTTAAGTACCTCCCTACTTTACAGCTGAAGAAAGCGCTTTTGCAAGCAGAGGTCGCAGAGGGTAAACTTCAGGCCAGCAGCCTAGAAGAGGAAGTAGATATCGAAAAACATCAAGTCGATGAATATGCCTCACTTTTTACACAAAATCTGCCAGTAGATGTAAGCAGTTTCGCAAAAATTACAAAAGTAGAAAAGCGCTACGAAAACATAGCGGGAGCTGAAGTGCCCATTTTTGAAAATGCCACCTTTGGCCCTATCACCTACAACCTCTTTGAGACACCAATATGGCTAGAAGGCGCTATTATGGGGCTCCGAAGGGTTAGCGTTGCAAAAGTGAAACTGAGTATCGTGCAAGAAAAGCTTATGGTTTTAGAAAAGGAACTTCGCGAAGTGTCCATACGAGTAAACCTTTTTGAAAAAATCTTAATCCCCAGGTGCGAGCGTAACATCAAAAAAATTAAAGTCTTTTTAGGCGACCAGCAGCTTGCAGCTGTGTCTCAAGCCAAAGTAGCAAAACAAAAAATCATCGAACGTAAAGAGGCCGAACATGCGCTATGATGTTCATAAATACCTCTTCATGGGAGCATCTGTCGACAAACGTGACTTCCTTCACGCTGCACAAAAAGCTGGTATCATTGAATTTATCGACCCTGAAGGCAGAAAAAAACGACCTCTTCCAGATGATATCGATGAGATGGCACGTGCTATTAAAATCCTTCGAGGCTATGTTCAGCAGCCACAAGATACAAAAACAGAGATCGACGCTGCAGCGCTTATACGAGACCGTATCCTTACATTACAAGAGCAGCTCAATAGTGCCGAGCAGACCCAAAATGAACTAGAAGCCGAAATCGAACGCATACTGCCATTCGGAGAATTTTCACCTGCATCTCTTGAATCGTTTGAAAAGGAGTCAAGCCGCAAGGTTCGCTTTTTTGCTGCCAAATCTACAAAACGGCTCAGCGAAATCGAACCCGCGCTCCTTTTAATAAAATCAGATGATGGGATGGACTATTTTATTGCCATCCAGAATGAGCCTATAGTGTTTCAAGATTTGATAGAGCTGCACTTTTCAAAGCCGCTTTCAGAACTTCAAAAACTTTTGGTAGCTTCTACAAAAGAGATTGACCAGATCCATGAAGAGCTAAAAGCTCTTACCGCGCACTACACCCTGCTGCATAAAGCATTGATACAGCGATTGAATGAAGCACATCTTGTCTTTGCAGAAGAGACAACGGAGTTTGAGCTTGAAAACCAGCTTTTTGTAGCTGAGGGCTGGGTGCCAAAGACAAAAGAATCTGAACTTCAGGCGCTATGTGAAAAGCACAATATTTATGCTGAACAGGTAGTTGTGGACAAGCAAGAGGTGCCCCCTACCTATCTACAAAATAAAGGCACTGCCAAAGTTGGCGAAGATCTTATACGCATTTTTGATACTCCTTCTACCCAAGACAAGGACCCATCACTCTGGGTGCTCTTTGCCTTTGCGCTCTTTTTTTCGATGATTGTCTACGATGCGGGATATGGCCTTATCTTTTTGGCAACGGCCCTCATTTTACGTTTTCGCCTCAAGAAGATCACTTCCTCTACAAAGCGCTTTATTGGCCTTGTAGCAATACTTGCGACGGCATGTATACTTTGGGGCGGCCTTACCCACTCATTTTTTGGCATACACTTTGAGCCTGATAGTCCCATAAAAAAGCACTCTCTTATGACCTGGCTTATAAAAAAGAAAGCTGCCTATTCGCTCAAAAACAGAGACGAAACCTATACCTACTATGCTGAGCGCTATCCAGAGATCAAAAAAGCAAAGACTCCGGAAGAGTTTATCTATGCTTCACCACAGATTGCGGAAAAGTTCACTGACAGTGTTCTTTTGGAGTTATCACTGCTTTTAGGCGCTACCCATATCATTATCGGTCTTATCAGGTACTTACGTAAAAACCCTATAGGCGTTGGCTGGATAGCTTTTATCATCGGCTGTTATCTCTACATACCCTATTTTCTCAACGCAACATCAATTATACATTTTGTATTTGGGGTAAATAAGGATATTGGCGCGACAATAGGATTGCAGCTTATTGCCTTTGGTGTGGGCTATGCTGCTGTTGCAGGAGCAGTCTTACATGGCGTTGCAGGCATGTTTGAGTTTACCCATGCCATACAAATATTTGCAGATGTGCTTTCATACCTACGTATCTACGCACTAGGGTATGCTGGTTTTATTGTGAGTGAAACGGTAAATATGCTTGGCGGCAAGCTACCGCTTATCTTTGCTATTGTAGTTATTGTGTTTGGACATGTACTAAATATGACAATAGCAATATTGGGCGGTACGATACATGGCTTGCGTTTGAATTTCCTTGAATGGTACCGTTATTCTTTCTTCGGCGGCGGAAAAGATTTTCGTCCCCTACAGCTTATGACATTAGAAAAGGAGTGAATGAGTTATGGACAACAGTCTCGTATTTAACCTTCAGCAGATGGGCCCTATCATTGTATTGAGTATGGGTTGCGTAGGAAGCTCCATCGGCTGCTACATTGCCGGCATGGCATCGAGTGCTGCTATGGCACGTACAGAAGAGGGCCACGGTAAATTTATTGCCATGGCATCTGTTCCGTCTACACAGTCGATTTATGGCTTTATCTTGATGATTTTGATGTATCGCAACATTCAAGCAGGCGTGCTTTCGCCAGTAGCGGCCATTGCTGTAGGGCTTGGAGTAGGCTGCGCGCTGATGGCATCGGCAGTGTTTATGGGCAAAGTGATTGCAGCGAGCATACAGGCAACGCTCAAGCAGCCGTCTGTCTATGGTAAATGCTTTGTCTCTATCGGTATTTTGGAAAGCTTTGCGCTCTTTGCGTTTGTCTTTGCACTTCTGATTATAGCATAGTATGGGAGACGTCAACCACTCCAAAGGCAGCTTCCGATTTGACAAATCGATGTTTCATAAAATATCGCTTTTGCCGTTTTTTGCCTTTGTAGGGTTGGGATCTGACCCCCTTTCATCATCGTGCTATGGTCCCCAGGAAGCCTTTCTTGCCCTTGGAAACTACCCCCACCTTATCGTCTTTGTGGGGCTACTTTCGATTTTTACCATCTGGACCATAAGCACAAGCTATAGCCAAATCATAGACCTCTTTCCTTATGGTGGTGGCGGCTATGTTGTGGGAACTAAGCTTTTATCACCAACATTTGGCCTTGTATCAGGCTGTGCGCTACTTGTTGACTATGTTCTTACGATAACAATCTCTATAGCATCAGGCGTTGATGCATTTTTTAGCATACTGCCTCATGAGCATCAGATCTGGAAGTTAACCACCAAAATTTTGATGCTTGTAGCTATGCTTGGACTTAATTTGCGCGGCGTAAAAGAATCTGTTTTTCCTTGGGTGCCGGTCTTTATTCTCTTTATCATCACTCACGTTATTGCCATAACATGGGGGCTTTTTAGCCGATTTGAAGAATTTCCATTTGTTGCCCATGGCGTTGTCTTTGATGTGCAGCAGGGGCTTACGAATTTTGGAACTACTGGCTTGCTCTTGCTCCTTTTAAAGTCCTACAGCGTCGGGGCTGGTACCTATACTGGTATTGAAGCCGTCAGTAATGGTATGAACATTTTTCGCCCACCCCGTACGCAAAATGCCAAAATTACCATGCTCTATATGGCAGTAGCCCTTGCACTTACTGTTTCTGGCCTTATCATTGCCTACCTTCTTTATGATGTAAGCTATATTCCAGGAGTTACACTCAACGGCGTTTTGATGCATAAAATCGGCGATGAAATGGGTCCGATTTTTGGCAGCGGTTTTGCAGCGGTAACACTCTTTTCAGAAGCAGCTTTGCTCTTGGTAGCAGCGCAATCTGGCTTTCTTAGCGGTCCGAGAGTACTTGCAAACATGGCACAAGATAGATGGCTGCCAAACAGATTTACCAACCTGAGTGACCATTTTGTAATGCGACATGGCATTTTGATGATATCTGCTGCAGCTATATCACTTATGGTCTACTCGCTTGGCGATGTGTCATACCTCGTTGTGCTGTATAGCTTGGCGGTGTTTATCACCTTTACCATATCGCAGCTTGGCATGGTGCGCCACTGGTCCAAAGAGAGGCAGTATAATAGAAAATGGTTAAAAGGGATGATCATAAATGGTATTGGCTGCGTCCTTACCTTCTGCATTCTCGTATCGCTAACGCTGCTTAAGTTTGAAGAGGGTGCGTGGCTTACACTTTGTGTTATTGCCTTTTTAGTATTCATCTGCAAAAGAATTAAAGCATACTACACACACTTTGCTCAGTCGATTCAGTCTGTTCCGGTAGAAATACCGCCCAAGGCCGCCGATACTGTACAGGAAATGCAGCTAGAGCCATCTCTACATACGGTTGCACTCTTTATAAGCGGCACATCAAGCCCAAGCCTGCAGTGCATTGCACAGACAATTAAGCTCTTTGGCAATAGCATCAGCAACTTTGTCTTTATCAGAATCGGCACTATCGATGCTGGAACCTTTAAAGGCGGAAGTGAAATACAACATCTTGAAGAATATATTGCGCAAGACAGCCTTAAACTTGTAAAGATGATGCAAAAACTGGGCTATACAGCTGAAAGCCACATCTCTGTTGGCCTTGATATAGGCGACGAAGTGGCAAAAAATGCTCAAGAGGTACGTCTACGTCATCCTTCTGCAATCTTTGTAGGTGGCCAGGTGGTGCTTCAACGCGAAACAACGTTTAGTCACTGGATGCACAACCAGACGCTCTTTACCATACAGAGACGCATCTTTGAGCTTGAATATCCATTTATAACCATACCAATATATGTGAAGCAATGATCAAGTGGTTTGTTGAAGAATTTAAAAAAATGTTGCCGGTGGCGCTCTTTTTTCTTGTTGCCTTTCTCCTTGTTGACATGACGGATCGGCTACTTAACAAAAATGCCCTCACCACCTATAGCATTATCTCCTGTGTTGTAGAAGCGCTTATTATGGGCAAAATCGTGCTGCTAGCAGACTATTTACGGGTTATCAATCTCTGCTCGGATAAGCCATTGATTTATGTCACACTCTGGAAGTCCTTTCTCTACGTATGCTGTAGCATAGTGTTGCGCTCGATTGAACATTGGATTGGCGGGCTAACTCTAGCCGAAATCTTTGCTCATATGCAGACGCCGCTTTTTTGGCTTGCTCAAGCGTGGCTTGCCTATCTCTTTATCATCTTTGTCGCCTACCGCGAGCTCATTGCGAGGGTGGGTGCGGCCAAAGTAAAACAGATGTTCTTTGGTAAATAAAACATAACCGCAGAGCCGCAGAGGGCGCAGAGCAAACACAGAGTAAATACAGAAAAACATATATTCTCTTCTCTGCGTTTACTCTGCGACCTCTGCGCCTCTGCGGTTTGCATTTTTTTTGAAGGCTTGAGCGAAAAATTATCTGTTTTGCTAAAGTGGTTGCACTTTGAATGAGGTGATCTATGTCGCGGTTCTTTCTGCTTGCTCTTGTTGTGCTCTTGCCACATGGGCTTTTTGGCGCAAAAACGGTGTGCCTAAACATGATCGTAAAAAACGAAAGCGCTGTCATTACGCGCTGTCTTGAATCTGTGCTCCCCCTTATTGACTACTGGGTGATTTGCGACACAGGCTCTACAGATGGAACACAGGACATCATCAAAAACTACATGAAAGAAAAAAAGGTTCCAGGAGAGCTTCATGAGCGACCATGGAAAAACTTTGGCCATAACCGCAACGAAGCATTGCAGCTTGCAAAAGGCAAAGCAGACTATGTGATGTTTATCGATGCTGATGAATACCTCACCTACGACGACGATTTTGTAAAACCTGAATTAGATAAAGACTACTACTACTTTATCCTCACCTGGCCAGGTTCAGAATGGAAAAAAATATCGCTCATCAATAACCACCAAGACTGGAAATGGGAAGGTGTACTTCATGAAGTGATCTGTCCTCCAGCATCTCGCAGCGTTGGTACAATAGATACCTTGCGCAACCATTACACTGTAGATGGTGCACGCTCAAGCGACCCTAAAAAGTATGAAAAGGATGCAGCAGTCCTTGAAGAGGCACTTAAAGAAGACCCTAACAACAGCCGCCACATTTTTTATCTTGCTAAATCATATGAAAATGCTGGCAACAGAGAAAAAGCGCTCGAAAATTACAAAAGACGTGCCGATATGGCACTCTATCACGACTCTGAGGCCTTTATTTCAATGGTGCAGATCGCAAGACTCCAAGAAGAGATGAAGATGGCTCCAGAGATTGTCATCGAAAGCTACAAGCGTGCCTGCACCTACATGCGCTTACGAGCCGAGCCCTACTATCACCTTGCGCGTTACTACCGCTCTATTGGCGATAATGAACGCTGCTTTTTGGTAGCCTCTATAGGCCAAACAATACCGATTCCAGATGACCTTCTTTGGGTTGAAACATGGATGTATGACTATGGTCTCTTGATGGAAATATCAGTATCATCATACTGGTGCGAAAAGTATAAAGAGTGCCAAGAGGCAAGTCTTGCTATGCTCAAGGTTAAGGACCTGCCTGACAACTACAAAGATTGCGCACTGCAAAATCTTGGCTTTGCCAATGCAAAGCTACTTGAAAAGGTATGTCAGCGATGAAGTATCTCTTCTTACTGCTTCTTTGCACGCAGTTATATGCGGAACCAAAAAGCGTGGCTATCGTTACCTACAAGGTACTTAACGCTAAAAGCTGGGACGCCGATAGCGTCCATGAAGGTATTGCAGGCTCAGAAGAAGCTGTAATCTACGTCGCCAAAAAGCTTGCAGACATTGGCTATAGGGTACTTGTGGTGGGTGATCCTCCTCAAAATTCCCCACACTCACTTCCCACAGCAAACCCTCGCTATGTACACTTTGGCACTGTTGAGCCTGTCGATATCGCGATCTCATGGCGAGACCCCTATGGAGCAGCTTCTCTTAAAACGCGGGCAAAACGGGTTTATCTCTGGCCTCACGACACCTTTCATCATCCACTAACCGATGAACAGATCAACGGTTTTGATGATGTGCTTTGGCTTTCCAACTGGCAGCGCGAGCAGTGGATGTCAATCAATCCGGGCTTTAGCAAATTTACCAACATCTACGGCAACGGCTTAAATCCTGAGCAGTTTACAGAAATCACCCCACGAAAAAATCCCTACTCCTGCATCTACAGCTCCAACTATGCGCGCGGTCTTGAGGTGCTGCTCAACATCTGGCCTAAGGTAAAAAAAGAGTACCCCAAAGCTACGCTTGACGTGTACTACGGCTGGCAACATTGGGGCCTACTCTCACCTAAGCAGGAAAAGTTTTTGCGTGCTCAAGTGGATGTGTACGGGCTTTTGGATGTGCATGAGCATGGCATGGTAAGCCATGAAGAACTTAATCGCGCCTTTGCAGAGGCATCGCTCTGGACCTACCCTTGCATAGCACCCGAAACGTTTTGCATTACAGCAATACGCGCTCAGATGACAGGCTGCATACCTGTTATCATCACTGGTACAGGCCTAAAAGAGACGGTGCGCCACGGCTACATCTGCAACAGTGAAGCTGAGTATCTCAACATGTTGCTGATGGCAATGAAGCAAGCAGAAAATCGCTCCCTTGAAGAGCGTAATGCAATGCGAAGCTTTATCTTGGAAGAGTACACCTGGGAAAAAATCGCCAAAAAGTGGTCCGAACTTTTTTCTTCTTAATCTTGATCTTAATCTTGAGAGCCTCTTAGAACACTCGAGTTATCCGTTTTCAGGCC